>CALEMD010000265.1 GCA_937902945.1 uncultured Erysipelotrichaceae bacterium
TGGGAGTTACTGGCAACAGCCAGACAGTTCTGCATATCAAGGTTCCTCTTCAGGCAAGCCCATTTGCAGATACGAAAACATATTATTATGAACAGATGTTTTTGGCTGGCTCAAACCTTGAAGTTGAAATGGGATATCTGAATAATGCAGCTTTCAGAACAAAGGTATATGCAAATGACCAGACAGTTCTTGAAAATAAAGTTGGAAATGCGAACAGAATGCTGTCGGATGGAAGCGGCAACTATATAAGGATAAATAAAGATCCAGCATGGATCATTCAGGAATCTATTGCCGATTCAACTGGTAATTATGTAACTTATAATGGTGATGACAGCACAATCTCTGGATTCAATAAAAATGAAACCGGAAATGTAAAACTGAATGTCTACAACACAGTTGCAGCAGCAGATGTCACAGTTACTGATGGATATATCTTCCTGTCAATTCCGAAGGCATCTGAAACTGTAGGAAATACCAATCTGAATAAAGAGAGTCAATTTGATTTCACGCTGAATGGCAATGTTCAATTGACCTATGATGCTGGTGCTGTTGGCAGTTATGATATTCGCTACAGCACTGCGGCTAAGACTGAGCCAACAACAGCAAATGCTGCTTCACTTTATAATGCGGCTTCCAGCACATATGATAAGGATGCAAAGACGATCATTATTAAAGTCAGTGGCTTTGTTACAGGTAAGAGTCTGGAAGTGAATGCTCCAATTAAAGCACCTTCCAGTGTTTCAGATACTATACTCTATGATACTTTCCAGGCTAGAACTGTATTCCCATTTGAAGGAACATCCTATGCAACCTACAACTCCGGTGTTAAATACGGTTGGCTGCGGGCAAGTTATCAGAATCCAGATTGGACTGTTTCATTTGTATCAAATGGCGGCAGTGCAGTTGAATCACAGATAGTAGAAGATGATGAATTAGCAACAAGCGAAACTCCAACAAGGCCAGGCTATACCTTTGAAGGCTGGTGCAAGGATGAAGAACTGACAACGTATTATGACTTTGATACACCAGTGACTGCAGACGTGAAGCTATATGCAAACTGGAAAGAAAAACCAAATGTACTCATCCAGTACAAAGCAGATCCAGCATCTGGCGGAACAGTATCCAGTTCACGAGAAAGTGTTGCACCGGCAACCGGTTCAGCACAGGGTTCTATCGCGACTGCGAATACTGGCTACACCTTTGCAGGCTGGTATGATGATACAGATACACAGGTCAGCACAGCAGCCAACTATATTCCGCAGAAGAATGCAGATGGCATATATGAAGCAGCAATCTATACAGCAAAATTCACACCAAATGCAGTGAATTATAAAGTAGAAGTATATCTGCATAATCTGAAAGGAACAGGTTATACCGAGGATACTGGCCGTGTGCAGAATCTAACCGGGAACACTGATGCAGCTGCGGCGTATACTGCGGCAGTAATCAATGGCTATACTCTTGAAACTTCAAAGACAACCTATGAGAAGACGGGAACTGCAGCAGGGGCCGCCGTACTGCCGATTGCAGGTGATGGAAGTCTAGTTATCAAGCTGTATTATGCGCGCAAGGATTATAAGGTGACTTTTGCAAATCCGTCAGAAGGCGGAACAGTCAATAATGGCACTGAACAGACAGTGACCTATGGTGCTAAGCCTACCGCAGGTGCAACAGTTACACCAACAAATGCGGATTGGATCCATACTGGATGGAGCTATAGTACAACTCTTGATGATGGAACGATTAAGACAGGAACCATTACGGGAACGGATTATACTTCGCTGATTATTGAGGGTACTACAGTACTGACTCCAACTATGGCCCATGTTCCGTTTGGTCAGATCAACACCAGTGGAAATGGTGCGGTGGCAGTAGATAAGGGAAGCAGTGTGACCATAGGGACACTGACGACCGATAAAGAAGAGTTTACAGAAGCTGAAACTGTTCATAATCTTGCCTTTATGTGGAAGCCAAATGATCATTATGAGATTGATAAGATCGAAGTGTCCTTCCCAACAGTCACCGGTTCAACTCCAATCGATATCACAAATAGCACGGGAGATATTACTGCGGTACTAGGAGCAACAAATGCAACAGCCGCAAACAAGAGCGGAGATACTCTGACAATCACCGGGCTGAATAACAGCATGGTAGTGAATGTGACCTTCAAGATTATCAAGAGAACGGTGACCTTTGATCAGAACTATACAGGATCTCCTGAAGCACAGATTGTTAGTGTAAATGATGGAGACACGGTCAATAGGCCTGCCAATCCAACCAGAACGGGTTATACATTCGGCGGCTGGTATACGGATAGCGCGTGCACAGCAGGAAATGAATGGAACTTCAATACAGCATTGACGCAGGATCAAACTCTGTATGCAAAGTGGACAGAGAACAAAGTCACTATTTCCTATCAGAGTGAAGACACGGTAAAAGGAACAGTCGATAAAGCATCTGAGACAATTGGTATTCTGACAGAAAATGCAGCAGGTGCAGCGGCTTCCGCAGAAACTGGCTATGAGTTTGTGAACTGGACGAATGGTGCAGGGGATATTGTAGGGACAGAAGCTGGCTATACTCCAACTAAGAGCGGAGATCCGGCCATGAATACGGCAGATACCTATACTGCTCATTTCCAGGCAAAGAAGTATCAGCTGACTGTCCATTACGTCTATGAAGACAATACGACAGCACATGAGGATGCTGTCAGCAGCGTTGCTTTCAATACAGACTACAGTGTGACATCTCCGGCAGTTGTTGGATATCATCCAGATAGGACTGCTGTGACTGGAACGATGGGTGCAGAAGATACAGAGATCACAGTAACGTATTCGCCTAATACAGATACGAAATATGTGGTTCGCTATTACCAGCAGACCGTCAGCGGAGATAAGGATGATCTTGCAAGTGGCTATGCTGAGATAAGTGATGACAAGACTGATGCAACAGGAACAACAAAGACAGATATTGATGCAGCACTTCTGGTTAAAAATTATGCTGGATTTATAGAGCCTGCATATAAAGTGACCTATGAAGCAGAAGGTACAGAGGCAAGTGAAACGGCATTGACCATTGCACCTGATGGAAGCCTGGTTGTAAAAGTGTATTTCATCAGAGATGAATATACTGTCAGCTTTGATATGAATGGCGGATCTCCTGCAGAATCTGATCAAACAGTAAGATATGAGGGAACTGCAAATGATCCTGGAACTTCTTACAGCAAAGCTGGATATACATTTGTCAGATGGGAGATTGAAGATCCTGCAAATCCAGGAACATGGATTGCATATGATTTCTCGACCCCGATTACTGCCGATATACAGCTGAGAGCTGCATGGAAAGCAAATCCAAGTGTGCCAGCAGACAATACTGATTCAGGAAGAACATGTCAGGATGATGGATATCCAGCAGGATACTATTGGAGTGATGCGCAGCAGTCATGCATACTTCCATATGGACAGACATCAAAAGGATTTAAGGTTCCAAATACAGCCGATAAGACAAATTAATAGGAAGTATGATATGAGATTAAGAAAACAGATCACACGAGGAGTAAGCAATTCCCCAGTGATCTGTTTTTTTATGGGAATGATACTGCGGCTGATCGTAAAACTGCAAAAGAAGACCCCCCGAACAGGTGGTCAAGAGTGTATCAGCGTCTGATTGTAAATGTATTGGCGTTGCCGAGGTTATCTTCGATATAGATTTCTGCGTATGTCAGTTCACTTGCTACAAAGATGCGGCTGCCATCCATGTGATATTCAACAGGATTATGATCTGAGTCACATACACGCAGTGTGTTCCAGCTGATTCCACTCTGCGAATCAGAAAGAGAAATAGATAAATAAGTTCCGTCATCTTCTAAAGGAGTACTTACCGGACTGCTTCGATCAATGTTTGAAATTGTAATATCTTCTGATGATGTTTTTCCGTTGGTGCCTTTAGCTACAATTCTATATGTCCCATTTTCGGCAAATTCCAGCAAATAGCCATTTTCACTGCTTCCTATTGCTGTAACAGTTCCATTTGCATCATATGCTCGAACATTTTTCAAGGAAGTATTGCTGCAGGTGACGGTAACAGGAACGGTCTTAGCTGTATATGTATTCAGTGAATCGGAATGAACAGTGATCATAGGCGATGCCAATAGAGTGAATGATACAGCGGCTGAAGTTCCCAATGCAACAATACCTACTTCTGCTGCAGTCTTTACTACAATCAGACCGCTTGATTGAATTGCAATGGCACCAGCAGCAGCGGCTCCAGCCGTGCCGGCAGAAACAGGAATGCCAGCTGCACTTTGAAAAGCATTGAGTGATTTAGAAACAGCATCTGAAGAGGCAGCGTTATCTCTTCCAAGACGCAGATTTTTAGCAATAAATGGTTCTGCAGTTAAGAAGAGAATGAATGAAGAGTTCTTCATGCGTTAAACGATATTCTTCAATTCAATCACTCCTTTCTTCAAATAACGGTGTGTAGTACGCAGGGAAAGATTTGATACTTTCGCAATATCCTGCATCTTCATTTCATCTACATACTTCAGTATTACTACATCTCTAAGAGTCGGGTCAAGCTTAGAAAGTGCCATCTGCATCATTTCACTGTCAGATTGAGCACTCATTTTTTCTTCTGGAGTCAATCCAGGATCTGGCAATTGATATGCAATATCATCCAGTGGCTACTTTGTCGATTCTTTTTCTTTGCGTATGATTGCATAGCAGTTATTGACAGTCAGTCTATTCATGAAGGAAACTAAGGCAATTGGTTTTTCAACAGCGTTCATATTCTTGTATAAAGATAGATATGTATTCTGCACCGCCTCTTCTGCCAATGCCTGGTTATGAATAATGCTGCTTGCTAGATATAACTGCGGTTTATAGGTCGCGTTGAAAATTTCAGCAAATGCAGATGTATCACCCGCCTTTGCCTTTTCAAACAGAGCCCCCAGTTCTTTGTAAGTAAGTTTTTTCATAAAGTTATACTTGTTTGTTCTTTAATAATAGCGATGCATCTTTAAGAATGCTATGCAAAAACTAAAATCACGGAAAAACTTAATCAGCAAATTACTT
>CALEMD010000266.1 GCA_937902945.1 uncultured Erysipelotrichaceae bacterium
TCCAGTCTCTTCGGCTGTCAGATACCTATCGAGTTTCCGACACTACTCATATAGATACGCTATTTTCCTTATTTCTTCACATTTCAACGTTCGCAGCTTCTGCCTGTTGCGTTGTAAATCTGCGTTAATTGGCTGATGATGTGGAAGACGGAACAGTCACATTGCATTCTGAGCAGCCGCCTGCTTTTACAATCTGTCTCATCCACGCATCCATGCTGACCTGCAGTTCCGCAACTCTATCTTCGGTCCAATAATCATCCGGTTCCCCATCTGCTTCGGTAACAACACTGGATGTATTGTCGTGGCCGATAACTGTACCATCAACAATGTAGCTGACATCTGGAACATAGATTCTTGAATTGCCTTCATCATCATACATGAGATTGTCTTCCCCAATCAGACTGATGATCTTTCGGTATGCTTCTGTATTATTATTCCTGTCATCCATGATGTTTAGATAATAGATTTTACTGATGCCTGTCTGCTTTGCCATTTCATTCAGATAGACAACATATCTCTGACACCAAGGGCATTCTGGGAACCCAAGATATACGACTCCTGTACCATGTTCTAGAATCTTGATGATTTCATCGGATGTTCTGTATACAAATACATTGTCTTCTGAAACTTCCGTATATTCAGACGCAAACTTCTGTGCATCTGTCATTGTTTCTGCAGTTGCTGATGCGGAAGCAGAAGCTGCCGGAGCCGCTGTACCTGTGCATCCTGCCATAAGAGCCGCCATTGCAAACAACCATATCTTCTTCATATTCTTATTCACCTCTACATTGTTCATATTGTACCATGCTTCCCATTCTACATCAAAAAAGAACCACATGAGTGAATCCATATGGTTCTTTCTTCAGCTAGACTACTTGATCTTTACGTTGTAGAAGGAATCTTTCCCGTTGAACTGTGCAACAGGTCCAAGTTCTTCTTCAATGCGCATCAGCTGGTTGTACTTGCTGATACGATCTGTGCGGCTCATTGATCCAGTCTTAATCTGACCGGCATTCAAGCCAACAACCAGATCTGCAATTGTTGTATCCTCTGATTCACCGGAACGGTGAGAAACAACACATGTATATCCTGCGCGTTTCGCCATTTCCATGCAATCGAGTGTCTCAGTTACAGTACCGATCTGATTCAGTTTGATCAGAACAGAATTGGCAATGCCTTCTTCTATTCCTTTCTTTACGATCTCAGGGTTGGTAACGAATACGTCATCACCGACAATCTGGATCTTTTTCCCGAGTCTTTCGGTCATCAGTTTCCATCCAGCCCAGTCTCTTTCACCAAGACCATCTTCAATGGATACGATCGGATACTTCTTGATCCATCCCTCATACATATCAATCATCTCTTCAGTTGTCTTAACACCGGCACCTGATTTTTTCAGATTGTACTTCTTTGTCTTAGGATCATAGAATTCGGAAGCTGCGGCATCAATGCACAGGGATATATCTTTGCCAGGTTTATATCCAGCAGCCTTGATTGCTTCTACCATCAGTTCCAGCGGTTCTTCATTTCCCTTTGTGCAGGAAGGAGCATAGCCGCCTTCATCGCCTACATTGGTATTGTATCCAGCTTTCTTCAGAATGCTCTTCAAAGCGTGGAATGTTTCTGCACCCATGCGTACTGCTTCTTTTACAGAAGATGCACCTACAGGCATAATCATATATTCCTGCAGATCAACTGTACTGTCAGCATGTGCTCCGCCATTGAGTACATTCATCATTGGAACCGGCAGAACCTTGGCATTGCATCCGCCGAAATACTTATACAGCGGCATGCCATAGAAATCTGCAGCTGCTCTTGCACAGGCAAGAGACACTGCCAGAATGGCATTGGCTCCCAGTTTTGATTTATCTTTTGTTCCATCCAGTTTCAGCATTGCCATATCAATGGCTGTCTGATCTGTTACATCCATGCCTTCGATGACTGGTGCAATCTTTGCATTGACGTTTACTACAGCTTTGGTGACGCCCTTGCCGTTGAAACGCTTCTTATCACCGTCTCTGAGTTCAAGTGCTTCTCTTTCGCCAGTGCTTGCACCGCTTGGTACAATTGCTCTTCCAAATGCACCGGATTCTGTTGCAATTTCGCATTCAACTGTAGGGTTTCCACGTGAGTCTAATACTTCGCGTGCTAATACATGTGTTATAAATGGCATATTGTTTCTCCTTCTTTTACCGCTTCTCTTCAGGAGCTACTTTGTTGCATCAATAATGGCAGTGAAGGAATCAACCTTCAGGGATGCTCCGCCGATCAAAGCACCGTCAATATCAGGGCACGCCATGTACTCTTTGATATTTGTCGGTTTGACAGATCCGCCGTACTGTACGCGCACTGCTTCAGCAGCTGCTTCATCATACAGTCCCTTAACCGTGTCACGGACCAGCTTGCAGCAATTCTCTGCAATTGTTGAATCTGCAGACTTGCCTGTGCCGATTGCCCAGATCGGTTCGTAAGCAATAACCATCTTTGATACTTCTTCAGCACTCAGTCCAGCCAGTGATCCTTTGAGTTCTTCTTTCAGAACATCAGCGGTTCTGCCAGCGTCGTATTCTGCTTCTGTCTCACCAATGCACAGAATTGGAACAATGCCATCCGCAAATAAACGCTTTGCCTTAAGACTGCATGCTTCGTTTGTTTCGTTGAACATCTGACGGCGCTCGGAATGTCCGATGATGCAGTATGTGATGCCGATCTCTTTCAGCATCGGAACACTGACCTCACCTGTATAGGCACCGGAGTCCTTGAAATGGCAGTTCTCTGCAGCTATGATCAGATGCTTTGCATCCTTAACGCATACATCCAAGCATGTATAAGGTGAAGCAATGCCATAATCTGCATTTTCATTTCCAGTCAGTACAGCTTCGATACCAGTCATGAATTCAGCCGCTTCAGCGCGGGTTTTGTTCATTTTCCAGTTGCCGACAATAATTGGTTTTCTGCTCATTGTCTTATTTAGCCTCCGGAATAATTGCAATTCCCGGCAGTTCTTTGCCTTCCATGAATTCCAGTGAAGCTCCGCCGCCTGTTGAAATGTGCGTGATCTTATCACTGTAGCCTAACTGTTTTGCAGCTGCAGCAGAATCGCCGCCGCCGATAACTGTCATTGCATCAGGCAGTTCAGCCAGTGCTTCACAGATTGCCTTTGTACCTACTGCAAATCTAGGATTCTCGAATACACCCATTGGTCCATTCCAGACAACCGTCTTTGCACCTTCAAGTTCTTTTTTAAATGACTTGATGGTTTCAGGTCCGATATCCAATCCCATGTATCCATCAGGAATTTCATTGGATGGTACAGTCTTTACATCTGTAGGATTGTCAAATGCATTCGCTACAACTGTATCGACAGGGAAGAACAGTTTGCCTTCGCCTTTAGCAAGGAACTCTTTAGCCATGTCAACTTTGTCTGCTTCCAGAAGGGAAGTACCGACATTATATCCCTTTGCTTTCATAAATGTGTAAGCCATGCCTCCGCCGATCAGAATCTTATCAGCGATCTTCAGCAGGTTGTCAATAACTGCAATCTTGTCACTGACCTTAGCACCGCCAAGAATTGCTACAAACGGACGCTTCGGATCATTGATAGCCTTGCCGAGATTTGTAACTTCCTTTTCAACCAGGAAGCCTAAAGCTGCAGGCAGATGTGTAGGAATACCTACTGTACTAGCATGTGCTCTATGAACAGAACCGAATGCATCTTCAACAAACAGATCACCCAGTTTAGCCCAGTATTCTCCGAGCTCAGGATCATTCTTTGATTCACCCTTTTCATAGCGGGTGTTCTGCATCAGGATGATTTCTCCTGCTTTTTCGTTCTTGACTGCTTCTTCAAGAGCAGCACCTCTTGTTTCAGAAATAAATGTAACATGCGCACTTACCAGTTCCTGCAGACGGGCAGCAACCGGAGCCATATTGTTCTTTTTCTTATCTGCTTCTTCCTTGACAGGATCTTTGTGATCCACTTTTCCCAGATGGCTCAGAAGCAATACCTTTGCACCATTCTCAGTCAGATAATTGATTGTAGGCAGAGCAGCACGGATTCTGTTATCGTCTGTGATTTTGCCTTCCTGCAGCGGAACATTGAAATCCACACGTACGATGACATGCTTGTCTTTAACGTTCAGATCTTTTACTGTAACTTTTGACATATTCTCAAATCTCCTCCTAGTATGAAATTATTATAGCACCCCAAAACAGCGATAGTAAACGATGCCTCACACTTTTGTGTACTTTTTCACATTATTGTCAGACGGTCTTCACAAGCCGCTTTGCAGTCCAAAAAGAAAACAGACCGGATTGCCCAATCTGTTTCCCTGCATTCATTCAATCAGCCCTGCCAGCTGCACAGTCCATAGTACAGTTCTTCATAGAGATCTGCACTCTTTTCCCAGCTGACATCGTCTGTCATAGCACTCTTTACAAGGCCTTTCCAGCCTGGCTTATTCTGATAGAACTGCTCACTAGCCCAGCGCAGCGTATAGACCATATCATCGGCATTGACAGCCCAGAAGCTGAAGCCATTGCCTTCACCTGTATACTGGTTGAAAGGCTGAACAGTATCTTTCAATCCGCCTGTTTCTCTGACAAGCGGCAATGCTCCATAATGCATGGCAATCAGCTGTCCGATACCACAAGGTTCATACAAGGACGGCATCAGGAACAGATCACTGGATGCATAGATGCGGTGTGCAAGTTCTTCATTGTAGCCGCAGTAGTAAACAGCCTTGCCCTTGTAATTGCTTTCCATCCATTTGAATGCATTCTCTGCATTCGGCTCTCCGGTGCCAAGCACTACCAGCTGTACATCAAGTCCCAGTATTTCCTGCAGACGTTCTGTAATCAGATAGACGCCCTTCTGATTGGTAAGTCTTGAGACAATCCCGATCATCATGACATCATTTGTAACTTTCAGTCCCAGTTCTTCCTGCAGAGCCAGCTTGTTTGCTTTCTTCCCAGACACCCAGCTGCGGGTATCATAGTTTTTCACCAGATGCGTATCTGTCTTTGGATTCCACATGGCTGTATCAATGCCATTGACGATGCCCCACAGATCATCTCTGCGGTATCTGAGCACTGAATCCATTCTTTCTCCGTATGTTTCTGTGAGTATTTCATTGGCATAGGATGGAGATACAGTTGTAACCTTGTCCGCATAGACAATGCCGGCTTTCATAAAACTGATGCCGGAATCAAATTTAATGGATCCATTA
>CALEMD010000267.1 GCA_937902945.1 uncultured Erysipelotrichaceae bacterium
GTTCAAGGGAACATTGAAACCAGACACGATCATTCCTTTCAAACTGGATAAGGATGCGGCTGTGGCAGCACTGAAGAAGCACTATAAAGGGAAACTGCTGCTGCCAGGATCTTTTACCGCTAGCAATCATGTACAGGAAATCAAAGGACTGTATGTTCCATTCTGGCTGTTTGATGCAAAGACTGACGCAAACTGCGTATTTGAAGCAACCAATTCAGAACATTTTACAGATGGTGAGTATAAAGTAACCAAGACAAATTACTTTGAGGCCATACGTGAAGGCACCGTGTCTTTTGAGAAAATTCCTGCCGATGGCTCAAAGAAAATGAAGAATGATTACATGGATTCTATAGAACCGTATGATTATTCAGAACTGAAGCCATTCTCTATGGCATATCTGCCAGGGTATCTCGCAGATAAGTATGATGTTACTGCTAAAGGCAATGCGAAAAGAGTGGAAAAGCGCTGCATAGAGTCAGCATCAGAAATGATGCGAAGAGATGTCGTCGGTTATGAAAATGTCATAGCCAAATCAGAACATGTCTATCTGGAGCGCGGTAAGGTCAGTTATGCATTGCTGCCGGTATGGACACTGGTTACGAAATGGAATGGAAAGAATTATCTATTCATGATGAATGGACAGACAGGGAAAATGGTGGGAGATCTTCCGGTTGACAAACAGAAGCTTGCTGTTGCTTTTGCATTGTTTGCATTAGCAGCAATAGGATTGTTTCAGTGGGTAGGATTCGGTCAGTGGATCGCATCCATATTCATATCATAGGGAGGACAGACAGATGAAAAGAAGAATAGCTTTATGCGTCATGCCTATGATGTCTATGTTCTGTACTCCGGTTCTTGCTGCATCGAATTATGATCTTCTGTATGATGCGACAGAACTCCTTGACAGTGATTACTGTGAAAAAGTCGGAGAAGAGAAGCTGCCTGCTCTCAGCAAGAAGTATGAAACACAGATGCGTGTAGACATTGTCAGAGATCTTGAAGGCAATTCCATTGATGAGTATGCACAGATATTCTATGAGCAGTATGAATATGGATATGGAGATACAAAAGACGGAATACTTCTGATGCTGTATCTGACAGAAGACGATACAGGATTGGCATTTGAAGAGTATTATCTATTGAGCGGCGGTACACATGTAGATGAGCTGTATAATCTTGCACTGCGGATGGACAGCAATATGAATGCCTGGCTGAATGCGGATGCGTGGAGCGGAACGATAGACGATGATAATATCGTCTTTGAAGAAATCATGCAGGCATATATGGATACAGCAGAGGCATATTTTGCGAATGCACAGCCATATGCTTCAGCTCCTGCAGTAACAAGCCAAGAAGCATATGCAGATCCAGAACTGGATCTAGTCAGTGACAGTGCTGCAATTCTTACACAGGCAGAAGCTGCGGCATTGGAAGAAAAGGCACAGAAAATATCAGAGACGTATAAATGCAATGTCTATATCGTTACAGTCGATGATTATTCAGTATATGGAAACAGTGTCTATGAAGCGGCAAAGACGATATATCAGACATATCACCTGGGATATGGCACTGAAAAAGATGGAATCATGCTTCTGCTGTCAATGAATGACCGAGACTATTCATTGGTGGCATTTGGATATGGAAATACAGCCTTTACTGATTATGGCAAGGATAAGCTCGAAGAAGAATTTCTAGATGATCTTGGCGACAATGAGTGGGCTGAGGGATTCTCTGATTACCTGGATAAGAGTGCAGAGATGCTGAAGTCGGCAAGAGCAGGAAAGCCTCTTGATGTCGGCAGCAATCCTATGATTCAAATTCTCGGAATTGTATTCAATCTTATTCTTGGCGCAGGCGTTGCGTTCTTTGCCAGCTTCCTGCTGAAATCTACTATGAACTCAGTGCACGAGCAAGAAGAAGCACAGGCGTATGTAACGGAGGGCGGAGTTTCATTCACTCGACGGGATGATCGCTATCTTTACAGCAATGAGAGACGTGAGCGAATACAGAGTGATAATAATAACAGCTCCAGCGGTGGCACTAGTGTAGATAATGATGGTTTCTCTGGAAGCAGTGGAAAGTTCTGATATGTTTGGTCATCTTGTATAGAACCGGGAGACTCCCGGTTTTTTTGTCGCTCAAATAAATGAATGAAACTATGCATTGAACTTATTTGAGATTGCGATAGAATATGAAATATTGCAGGAAAGGGGACAGCTATGACAAAAACAATGACCGAAGGAAAACCACTGAAACTGATCCTTGCATTTGCACTGCCATTGCTTTTAGGCAACTTATTTCAGCAGACTTACAATTTAGTAGATACGGCTATTGTTGGCAGAACACTGGGTTCTAACGCATTAGCGAGTGTCGGTGTTTCCAGCTCTGTACAGTTTCTTGTGCTGGGATTCTGCCAGGGAATGTCTATTGGTTTCTCAATCCCTGTTGCTACAAAGCTTGGGGCTGGGAAACTGCATGAGATGAAGCAGTATGTCTATACAGGTTCTGTGCTGGCGGGAATCATTGCTATTGTACTGACTGTTCTTACGTGCTTATTATGCGGATCCATTCTATCTATTCTGCAGACGCCAGCTGAAGTTCTGTCAGGCGCCTATTCATATCTCTTTACGATTTTCTGCGGCATACCGTGCACCATTCTATATAATTACCTGTCCAGTATTCTAAGAGCTATTGGGGATTCTAAGACGCCATTTTTCTTTTTGGCCTTTTCAGCAGTCTTGAATGTCTTCTTGGATTTATTCTTCATTATTGTCTGCCATATGGGTGTTTTTGGAGCGGCATTTGCGACGATTCTTTCTCAGGGAGTCAGCGGCCTGCTATGTCTATTTCTGATTGTTTCTAAGGTTGATCTTCTTCATCCGCATGCGGAAGATAGAATACTGGAAAAAGATAAAGTCATGCATTCACTGAATATGGGTATTCCGATGGGCTTGCAGTTTTCTATTACAGCTATTGGATCGATGGTCATGCAGACATCTAATAATACACTTGGAACAGTCTATGTATCCGCCTATGCGGCTGGATTGAAGATTAAACAGTTTATGATGAGTCCTTTTGATGCAATAGCGACAGCTGCATCCACGTTTGCATCGCAGAACTATGGCGCAGAAAAAAGCGAGCGTATTCACAGTGGAATACGCATAGGTATTTCATTGGCGGTTGTATACAGTCTATTTGCGACTGCTGCAATGGTCGTGTTTGGAAGAGATCTGTCAATGCTGTTCCTTGATGCAGGCGATACTGCCATATTAAATGCGTCAGCTCTGTATCTGAAGAGCATTGGCTATTTCTACAGTGTTCTCGGTGTGCTGATTGTGGCAAGACAGAGTGTACAGGGTTTAGGCTTCAGTCAGAGAGCGGTACTTGCTGGTGTCATCGAGATGATCGCAAGATGCATAGTCTGTCTTGGTTTCACTTCTTCATTTGGATTCATAGCGATCTGCAGTGCTGATCAGGCTGCCTGGATTACCGGCACTTTGTATCTGATACCAACACTGATATTCTGTTTGAAACGCGCTGATCGAGAGATTGCCTGTTCTAAGACTTATAAAGAATCAGTCTAGAGCAGGATCAGTATCCTGATAAACATGAATCTTGGTGCTTCCGTTTTCTGCATCAGCAAAGTAAGTGCACGCTGGCGTTTGGTCAGAGGCAAAGGTAAATGCAAATGGTTCGTTTGTGCCAACTCCATAGCTGCCGGAACGATCAAGCGCAATGGCAGCTATGCCGCCGGCATAGTTCTGCCGTTTCATCAGCTCTGCATGCAGCTGCTGCACGGAAACAGCGGCGGCGTCTTTTGCGGAAGTGCCATCTTTCATTTTCATATAGATTGTATGGCTTAATGAGCCCTTCATAATATCCTCACCGAGACCGGTTGCACAAGCTCCGCCAATAGAAGAATCAACATAGTATCCATTGCCGATCAGAGCAGAATCGCCGACTCTGCCATTTGCTTTCATGAACAGACCGGAAGTGCTGACAGCTGCAGCCATATGTCCATCATTGTCTATTGCAAGAAAACAGACTGTATCATGACCGTCATAAGAGGAAAGAGGACTGTTCTTTCCTTTTTCTTTATTGTATGCATTCATGCTGTCTTCGGTTTCGTTGATGCGTTTTTCAAATGCATTTGCGGCTGCGTATTGTGCAGCACCCTGGCCGACAAGAAAATTATTATATTTTCTGTCTGCAAGAGATCTGGCAACACGGATTGGACTTCGGAATCCTTCCAGGCATCCCACAGCACCAAAGTGCAATGTGTCACCGTCCATGAAGCCGGCATCCAACTGCACATGTCCATCTTCATTCGGAAGACCGGAATATCCTACAGAGTGGAAGTGCGGATCATCTTCTACAATGGATGCAGCTTCTGTGCATGCATCCGCAGCACTTCCGCCGCTGCGCAGTATCTCCATGGCTTTCTCTGTGCCTTTCAGTGACATGCGCCATGTTCCTATGACTGCCCAGCTCATATGTTTTTCACTGCTTTCTTCGCACGGGCATTGGCTTTTTTCTTCTTAATGAAGCGGATGATCAGAATCAGAATGATAATGGCCGCAGCATATGGAAGCAGGAATATGACAAATAGGAGAATGTTCTGCAGGAACGTGACAAATGCATGTATGGAATCAGAGAAGCCTTCCTGTATTCTCTGCAGGAAATTCGGTTCATTGTATGTGTAGTTTGAAACCTGCTGCAGAGTGATAGAGACAGAGCTGTAAGAAACCTGATTGTCATAATGATCCTGAATGCTCTGATAGGATTCAATCTGGTATTCAACATCACTGAGCTGTGTCTGTATAGCAAGCAGATCATCAATGTTTTCAGCCTGCTGCAGCAGTTCTTCAAGCTTCTGCTTTTCTGCTTTCAGTGAATCCAAGTGAGCCTGGTTATCCAAATAGCTTTCGGTTATATCTTCCACTGAAGTATTGACATATGTAGCATTGCCTAGATTTCTGCAGTCATTCATGAAGGCATCAAAATCGTCTGCAGGAACTTTGACAGTGTATGAAATATATCGAGAATAATAGGTAGAAGAACTTGTATTGATTCCGTCCCCATTGCTGTTCATCTGTGAAATGGATCCCTGATAGGTGCTGATCAGTTCTTTCAGATTCTGCTCGGCTGTATCGGGATCTTTGACTTCAACCGTGATACTGCCGGTACTGACAAGTTTCTGGTCGCTGTCAGCGGCTTCTGGATTGACAGCGGTTGTATCTGCCGCTGCATATTCTGCATTGGCGGAGGAATAATTGCTGGAACTGGATGCATTGCTGCTGTATGAATTAGAAGAGCATGCACTTAGCAGAATCATACTCAATAAACCGATAATGAATTTTTTCATGTTATTCACCTCTTGGTTAAATCATATCAGTTCAATAAAATTCTTTCATCCGTTTTTGTTAAGGGTTAGAATAATGGATGTGAATGCATATGCCGGACTTATGATGATCACCAATCTATTCTGTTTCCTGCTGTTTGGATGGGATAAGAGAAAAGCAGTTCATCATGACTGGCGCATTCCGGAATACGTGCTGTTTCTCAGTGCCTGCATGATGGCAGGAATCGGGGCATACTGCGGTATGCATTTGTTTCATCACAAAACAAAGAAAACGCTTTTCAGAATAGGAATTCCGCTGATTTCAGCTGTTCAGATACTGCTCATAGCTATGTATCTGCCGACAGTTTTATAACAATTTGGACTGTTAGGCAGTGCATGTATTGTGTGATATAATTTACCAACACGAAGGGAGAATATACCTTGTCTACTTATAACCTGAATCTGACCCTGGAGAATATCAGAACGATCACGACTATGTTTCTCGATATCTTCATCATGTGGTTGGTTTTATACTATGCTTTGCGTATTGTCCGCAGCAATTCCCGTACGTCACAGATTTTCAAAGGAATTCTGCTTGTTATCATCATCAATGCAATTGCTCAGTTCCTAGGATTGAAAACAGTTGCGTATTTTGCCAATATCTTTATCAATTGGGGCTTTTTGGCAATCATTATTATTTTCCAGCCGGAAATCCGATCGCTTCTTGAGAGGCTTGGAAAATCAAATGTCTTTTCGCGCATTACCACTCTTTCCGGCAATGAGAAGGAACATCTGGTTGATGAAATAGTAACTGCGACGATGCTGCTGTCTAAAGATCAGACTGGGGCTTTAATCAGCATTGAGCAATCACGTCCGCTGGACGATTTTATCGCAACCGGCACAAAGCTGAATTCTGATGTATCGGCAGAACTGCTGACTTCTTTATTTGTAACTTCAACACCGCTGCATGATGGAGCGGTTATTATCCAGGGTGACAAAGTGGCTTGTGCCAGCGCCTATTTCCCGCCTACAAATCTTGAAATGCCATCCCGCTATGGTGCAAGACACCGCGCAGCAATTGGAATCAGTGAGATTACAGATGCAGTGACTATAGTTGTTTCCGAAGAAACAGGTGCTATCAGCATTACCGATGGCGGCAAGATTTTCACTGTTGATCGCAGACAGCTGCGTGATTATCTGCTCAGAGTCATCTGCGGAGAAACAACGGAAGTTCATGCTGTCAGGAAAACAGCTGACCAGAGCAAGACATCAGCAGAGCAGCCAGATCGAAAGGTTATCATTGCCAAGACTACAACAGAACAAACCGGCAGAATCAAAAAGACAGGACGCCTTGCAGATACTACAGTATTGAACAAACTGGCAATCAAGAAACAAGAAGGCAATACCGGCAAGATTGAAGCGGTTGAAGTAGTAGCACCATCTGCAAACAGAAAAGGACTGTTCTCTCGGTTTGCCGCAAGTACTGAGCCACAGAAGAAACAGGCAGATGTTCAGCCGGATAAAATGGATGAACTTGAAAAAGAAGCAACAGAAATCAAACTGCCTCATAAGAAGGAAAGACCTGCACCTAGCTATCCATCAGATGCAGCTGGAGTAAGACTGGAAAAGCAGACAAGAGAAACGATTCATCAGACTGAGGCAGAATCGCAGCCTGTACAGCCTGAAGCAGAGACTGAGACAGAAGAACAGCGCAGAGAGCGGATTAAGAAAGAAAAAGATGAACAGCTTGCCCGCTACTATGAAGCAAAGCGCTTAGAACAGATGAAATACAGAAGCCAGGAGGCAGAACCGGCAAAGCAGAATGCAAGAACAGAAAACTCTCAGAAGAGGTCTGGTTCAATGCCGATTATGGATCAGCATTCATATGAGGAAGAAAGCAGAAAATACGATACAAGCAAAATAGACATATCTAAGATCGTGGGTCTTGAAAATGATCTTGATCAGACCCTGAAGATGGTCGATACACTAAACGAGAATGATCCAAAAACCTCTAAGAACCGTGAAGGAGGCGACAAGAATGAACGATAATAAAAATCTTCGTGCAAACGATCAGAATGAGAATGCGGACAGCAAGACAGAACTTGCCAATAAGATTGCTAAGCAGAGCAAGAAAGTAGCACACACATATGAGCATATTGAAGATGCTTCTATGCGTGCATTGCGCTGGTTCTCCAGTTTTATTGATAAAGTGCTTTTCAATCGGAGATACGGGAAAATTGTTGCCCTTGTTCTGGCTGTGCTGATGTATGCACTGGTCAATTATGATTCCGGAAGCACGGTGTATTCTTCCGGACTGAACTACAGTAAGAATGTGTCTGATGTGGCTGTCACTGCGAAGTACAATACGGATACCTTTGAGTTAAGCGGATTGCCGACATCGGCAGATATAACGATAACCGGTGATGCAAACAACGTAACCTCCAGTGCTAATTCTAAGGGTACAGTTGTTGCCAATCTTGAGGGACTGACAGAGGGCACGCATACAGTGACTCTGACAGCAGAAGGATATGGAAGCAGTGTTGATGTCAAGATCAATCCTTCAACTGCGGTCATAACCCTGAAGAAGAAGACAACACAGCAGTTTGATCTGTCTTATGATTTCATCAATCAGGATAAGATGGAGAGTATCTACAGTCTTGGAACACCGCAGTTTGAATATACGAAGGTCAATGTCAGAGCTTCTTCTGATACTTTGAATACAATAGCATTCGTGAAGGCACTGATTGATGTCTCCGGACAGACAGCAGATTTCACGCTGGATGCTAAACTGATGGCTTATGATTCTTCAGGACAGCCGGTTGCAGCAGATATTGTGCCTAGCACCGTATCGGTTACAGTACCTGTTACTTCACCGAACAAGACAGTTCCAATTGAAGTTGAAGTCAGCGGGGTGGTTCCTGACAATCAGGCAATTGCAGGCATTACAATGGATCAGCAGACGGTCACAATCTATGGACCGGAATCAGTTCTGGGACAGATTGAGAATGTTGTTGTTACACTGGATGCATCAACGATTACGAAAGATTCAACGATCCTGCGTCCAATTGCTTTGCCTACAGGTGTCAATTCCAGCAATATCAACCAGATTACAATCAATGTCACATTAGGTGAAAGAGTCAGCAAAACAATTGAAGGCGTCAAGATTCAGTACAAGAACAACACCAAGAACTATAAGGCCTCTCAGCCAAACAACCAGACAACTACAAGTGTTACGGTTTATGGTACCCAGGAGAATGTAGATGCAGTGACAGCAGATAATATTACTGTCTATGTTGATATGAAGGACGCTGTGCCAGGTCTGCAGGAATTCCCGCTTCAGGTAGATCAGCCTAGCAATGGTCTGGTTACATATGAATTGACACAGTCTACGTATCAGCTTAACGTACTCGGAGAGACAACAGACGATACAGCAAGTGAGGAGTCTAACAATGGGTAGATATTTCGGTACAGATGGTATCCGCGGCAAGGCAAATGAGGGACTGAATGCAGAACGTGCATTCTTAGTAGGCAGATACCTTGGCT
>CALEMD010000268.1 GCA_937902945.1 uncultured Erysipelotrichaceae bacterium
GCTGTGTTCTGAAGATTACCAGGTATTGATGGCGGCCGGCAAAGATAATCCTTATAGATTTCAGTATGCATTCAATGATAGAATCCATACAGTTCCATATATGAATGGAGCTAGAATGCTTGCAAGTGCTGATCTTGCAGTTACTAGAGCAGGAGCAACTACGCTTGCAGAAACGGCCGCATGCGGATGCCCGTCAATTTTGATTCCAAGCCCATTTGTGCCTGATAATCATCAGGTATATAATGCTATGGAACTTGTTAAAATCGGTGCGGCAGTAATGATCGAGGAAAAAGATCTGACGCCGGAAAAAATAGCAGCCTGCATGAATCAGCTTATGGCAGATTCGCAGAAACGCAATGAAATGAAACAGAATGCTCTGAGCAAAGCAGATACGGATGCAGCTTACAGCATGATCGAATGGATAAAGGAGCTAACATCACATGGATCAGTTGTTGAATGACCTAAGACAGTTTGCTGAAACTGAAACCGATACACCTCTTTCAACGATGACAACACTTCGCATCGGCGGAAAGGCTAAATATACTGTATATCCAGAAACAGAGATTGCACTGGATGGAATCATACGTATGATTAGGAAAGCAGGAATGCCTTTTAAGATATTTGGGAAGGGCAGCAATATTCTATGCTCAGATATGGATTACGATGGCGCGATTATCAGACTGGACCGCCATTTCAATGATTTCTATTTTAAAGATGAAACAGTTACTGCGCAGGCCGGATGTTCAATCATTACTCTTTCATACGAGGCAATGAAAAAAGGTCTGTCAGGTCTCGAATTTGCCAATGGCATCCCAGCTACAGTAGGCGGTGTATGCTATATGAATGCAGGCGCATATAAGTGCTCTATGAGCGATGTGATCGACAGTCTGTTTGTCTACCGTGATGAGAAGTTTGAATGGATTCCATCTTCCGAATGTGAATACGCATATCGGACAAGCATATTCCAGAAACATCTTGATTGGATTATTCTTGCGGTTAGGATGCATCTGGAAAAGAAAGATCCTGCCGAAATAACCGCACGCATGAATGATCGCCGGCAGAGAAGATTGAGCACACAGCCATTGGATTATCCTAGCTGCGGCAGTGTGTTCCGCAATCCTGAAAACATGAATGCCTGGAAACTGATTGATGGAATCGGCTATAGAGGGAAAAGGCTTGGCGGCGCAATGGTCTCACCAAAGCATCCAAACTTCATTATCAACAGCGACCATGCATCCGGCAGCGATTTCTTGAATCTCTGCAATGATATTCAGCGGAAAGTCTATGAAAAATATGGCATTCAGCTTTATATGGAAGTTGAGAAATTCAATTGGCAGTAAATGGCAGAAAAAATGATGAAGAAATGAAGTCTGTTGAACAGCGGGTTGAACATTATCTTAAGAAACGGCAGAAGAACCAGCTGAATGACGATTTTGATAAAAGCAGACGCAAGTTATTCACACTGGCGATCGTAAGCTGTTTGGCTTTGATCTGCGGTTTTTATTTTGGATCGTCATTGAGCAAAGTTAAGTCAATATCAGTGAGCGGCAATTATTATCTAGACAGCAGCTATGTGCAATCATTATCCGGACTGTCATTAGAC
>CALEMD010000269.1 GCA_937902945.1 uncultured Erysipelotrichaceae bacterium
AAGATTGACGTCTGGTATAACTCACCGGCTTTTGACATCGGATCCTGAATCAGTTCATAAGCCGGTGAGTTATACCAGACGTCAATCTTGTCACTGTCTCCCAATACTGCTTTTTTTGCAGTCTGATAGAAATAACTGTCACTGACTCCTTTATGAGTAGTCCAAAGACCGACTTTATCACTGCCCTCAAATTCAGGATACTCAGGAGACATGACTCCAATGACTGGAAATCCAGTCCAATCCATGAACTCTGATTTATCAAATCCAAATTCTTCAACCAGAATATCAGCCATATTGGCAATGCCTTCAGCCATAATGTCTGCCATTGCTTCTGGCACTTCTTTATCAGCTGCCAGATTTTTGTAATACGTTTTAGTTGCCTCTACATCTCCATTGCCATAAGCAAACAGCTGTCCAGCTACCTTGCTGTTGCCGCCTGCTGTTTCTTCCGAGCACTTTTCAACGAGCAATACATCTGCGCCTGCTTCTGCAGCATTTCTTGCAGCCGTTGCGCCAGACAAACCAAATCCAACGACTACAACGTCATACTCTGCATCCCATTTCACTGTGTCTGCAAATGTATATGTTCCTGAAGCAGCTGATGCCTGATTCGATGTGCATCCAGTTAATGCTGAAGCCAGCAGCACACCGCAAATCAAAAATGATCCAATCTTTTTCATATTCTTTCCTCCCGTGGCAATATGCTATCATGCAGCGTATTCTGTAAGAACTCCTAAAATATTTTGGTTTCATAATATTTGTGATAATATTAACGAATGAATAACGAAATTTCACAACTTCTGTATAAAGAAGACACTGATTAGGTAAGAGACAATCTGCTTATGAATTACTGCCTGTGGGACGATAATACGCTTTTGATTGAGAGTTATTATCAGAACAATGCAATGCCTTTGCATTTCAATATTGATCACTTCTACATGATCATCACCGGTGTTGATAAGAAATTCAATCTGCTTACCAGCAATTATTCCTTTCATAAGAGCTTAACGGATTATAAAAATCAAAAGCAGCGGTTATCCAAGGTTCTTAATGATGCGCATTGCACATATGATATTTTTCTGATCAAAGTAGAAAACTCCAAGCAGATTGCTATTCTGTTCTCTCCTGAATCTGATGATGATGCATCTATGCAGGAACTGTCTTCAAGCATCTATCAGACAAGTGTTGATGAACGCTATTATCCCTCTTCCGCCAAACAGTATGTTGTGACAAGTTTGAGCAGATGCCATAAGGGCTATGAAGAAATTCACCTAGCCTACCTAGAAGCTAGATATCTGAACAATCTCTCCTTTTTCAAAAACACATACGAAGTAATAACTGCTTCATTGATTGAAGAATCCAAAGTGTCCTGTACTCTTGTATCCATTGCTGAGAACTGTACAAGACTGCGGAATATGCTTTCTTACAATACACTTGAAGAAATTGAACATCAGATTGATTATCTTTTCTATGTTCTAATACAGAACAGTTATGATATTTCTCTGTTTCAGGCTGCATACACGTATTGTCACAACTGCATAGACGTCATTATGCAGGTTTATGATATTGCTCTTTCTGATACGCTGAAACCAGAACAGGATTATCTCTCTTTGAGACAATTCGTTGATCATTTCCATGCGATTATCCGTGAAGTCTATGCACAGCTGATCAGCACTCCGCGCTATAACCCGGAATTGCTGCTGGTCATCAGCTATATCAAGAATAATTATGCACAGGATCTGTCTCTGCGTACACTGGCGCAATATGCAGGAACAACACCAACCCGTCTAAGTACAGCATTCAACAAAGCTGTTTCAATGTCCTTAAGTGACTACATCAATATGATACGTATCCGTCATGCCTGTACACTTCTGTCCACAACACATATTGATGTGGCTTCAATCTGCATAAACTGCGGTTTCACCAATGAGAAATACTTTACAAAGATTTGTGAACTGCTCCCACCACTTTATAGAAGTGAGGGCTTCTTGTTTCATTCATCATTGCTGAATGATACATCTCTGTATCACTCAGTCTTACATGGTGTCCGCAAGCGTTTGTTCGGGCAGTTCCTGCCCTACCTGAGTATTATGATCTAAGACATGCACATCTCCATGCCTTTTCTGTCGATATTGATTGCTGCATTTACATCTCTGTCGTATACCTTTCCGCATTTTGGACAGGTGACAGTACGCACTGACAGATCTTTCGTGATTGGATTCTGATATCCGCAGCTGCATAATTGACTGCTTGGATAATACCTGTCTATCTTGATGAACAGGTGTCCTTTCTTTTTCTGCTTGTACGCAAGCATTGTACAGAACATTCCATACCCATTGTCCATGGTAGACTTGCCAAGTCTCAGATGCTGAGATATAGCTTTCATGTTTAGACTTTCTGCACTTACAAGATCGTAGCGATTGGTTATCTCTGCTGATCTCTTGTGCAGGAAATCCTTTCTTTGATTGCTTATCTGTCTAGCCAGCTTGGCCAGTCTTCTTTTCTGCTTGAACCAGTTGTTTGATTCTTTGATCTTCTTAGAAAGCTTCCTTTGTTTCCTTGCCAGTCTAGCTTCTGCATCACGGTAGAACTTCGGCATTGCACAGGAATCTCCATTGGAATCCATATAAAGACCATTTGCAGTATAGTCAAATCCTATATGCGTGATGGGTTTCGCCATTGGCTTAACTGTATCTTCATATTCATACAGAACAGAGGCATAATAGGTTCCGTCTCTTTCTCTGGAAACTGTTACTGACTTCAGTATGCAGTTATCTGCGGGTTCTCTGTGAATTTTCGCTCTGACTTCTCCAACCTTGGGAAGACGTATTGTTCTATGTACTATCCTGATGTTTGAGTTCACATTGTTAGTTGTATATGAATCGAAGTCATATTTCTTGGATTTATACTTGGGATATCCGATATCCTTTCTTTGAAAGAAGTTCTTGAATGCAGTCTGCAGATGCATCTGTTCATTGGCCAATGCCAGACTGTCTGCTTCCTTCAGAAATGGATATGTCTCTTTATACATGGCTGGAGTGAATATTTTGTTCTTCTTATGTTCACGATAATAAGCAATCTTGTCATCCGGCATTAGGTTATATACCTTTCTGCAGCAGCCAAACGTCTTCGCAAACATTGTTTTCTGTTCGACTGTTGGATACAGTCTGTATTTGCAGGCAATGTTTGATTTTGACATGTTTACTTTTCTCCTTGTGACCGTATATATTCCCTTATCGCGTCTATTGCGGCTCCTCCTACTGTAATAAGACAGAAGGATCTAGACCAGAAGTATTCCTTCCACAGCTGTTTGCGAACAGATGGGTATTCCTTCTTAATCAGCCGGCTGCTGGCGGATTTGTATGCATTGATGAACTTAGAAAGCTGACTGTTCGGTTCTGCCTTGAACAGCACGTGGATATGATCTGCATCATGATTCCACTCAGTAATGTGTACATTATAACTATTGCCTATATATTCAAAGATTCCCCGCAGACGATCAGAGATTGTATCATCAATCACTTTTCTGCGATATTTGACCACAAGAACAAGGTGGTAGTTCATCGAGAACACTGAATGGTTATTATTGTCTAATATCATATTATCGTAGCCTTTCACAGCACTTTACTACTGACTATATTTCACCATGATATGCAGTATAGAACAATGCTTTATGGGCATTACTATACAGTAATATATTCACGTATACGCTGATTCATCTCGCCGCCTGCAGAGGTGGGAGAATTCTCAGCGAAATCAGTTAAATGATCGCCGGAATTTGACACTGCAATACTGAAAACAATGCGCCGAAACAGTTCTTCAAGATCTTTCTTTGGTTCACAGCCGTTTGCTTTGATAAATGAAACCAATTCAAGATAACTAGCAGTGCTGTCCCCATCATTTTTTCTAAGCAGAGTCATCGCCGATGAAAAATGGATTCTTTTCTGTCCGATACGATCGAATCGTTTCACTAGGAAAGTGCTCCCATTTGCTGAGAATCTTTCAAGTTTTGCTTCTGGGACATTCAGTTTGCACATCATGGCTAAGTCATGAGCAACCATTTCCCAAGCGCCACTGTCCCACTCATCGTTTTTAGATGGAAACTTTGCTATCCACAGAGAGCCGTCCGGTGCCATTGCTGATGCTTTCGGTCTTGCTCCGCCAAGAGAAGAGCCGAGAGCAAGCAGTATCTTCAACCATTTTTCTCTATCTTCATTTTCGTCGTCTTCTATAGCAATTTAAGCATTTTCAAGTGTCCGAAGCGTTGTCCATGGTGGAGTGGCCAATTCTCTTTCATTGGAAAGAAATGCACCATTTTCTTCAAGAGAAAAGCGAAGCGCTCCCATTCTAGCATCATCACACACACCTAAGAGATAATCACTCTCGGCTAAACTTCGCAGCTTTCTTGCTTCTCTTTTTGCCGCAAGTGCCTCGCGGCGGTTCATAAGTTTTCGTCCAAATCTATCTGGGCAGGAATCTGAGAACAATCCAAAATTCACCTTGTCAGTCGGTGCATACTGTCTTCCTCTGAATAATTTCAAGTCAGAATCAAAGGCGAAGTTATTTTTTTCCCTTTTCAGCCATTCATTGTCATACTCAAACGAGAACACTTCTTTTCTTCCTGAATTCATAGCATACAACCGTCCCATTAAGACAGGAGCTCCGAGCTCCCAATCGGCATACACAAAAATTGTCTTCTCGTTACTTGCCATTTTTCTCACCCCTTGTTCCTCTTTTATTTATCAGATCCAAATCCTGCAGTTTACGTCCAAACACATCATCTTTTGCCACAAGCAGAAAATCACTTTCCATATTTCCAAGTGCATGAAGCACCGCTGCGTAACTTCCTATTGCCACTGAGGATGCTCCCCGTTCCACATTCCACAAAGTAGAACGGCTGATACCCGCTCTCTCTGAAACGAGTTCAGCGGATAATTTCCTACGATACCTAGCAAGCTTTATCTGCTCACCCATCTGTTCCAGTATTCTTTGCGTTTCAGGCATTACAATCGTATTCTTTGAATTCATAGCAGCAAACACCTCCACACACCATATTTCACTATTGTTTGTTATTATCGACATTATATGCTGTTTTGTATATAATATCAATCGTTCAATTGCTGTCGGGTGTCACAATATGAGCCAGTTTCCTGCTCAGAATTAGAATCAAAACAGCAGCATCATTCCGATGCTGCCGCTTTTTGCACTATCAATTATGCGATTTTTTCACCTCTACCCAAATCTAAGCATCATTTGATGTAAAGATGCAGTTTTCGGTACTTTGCTCAGTCAATTGGCTTCATTGTCGGGAACAGCAATACTTCACGAATGGATTCAGCACCTGTCAATAACATGACAAGTCTGTCTACGCCGATTCCGATACCGCCTGTAGGAGGCAGTCCGTATTCAAGAGCTTCTACATAATCTGTATCCATCTCATTGGCTTCATCATCGCCGAGGTTCTTCAGTTCCATCTGCTTTTCAAAACGTTCTCTCTGATCAATTGGATCATTGAGTTCTGTAAATGCATTGTCATATTCTGTTCCGCAGATCATCAATTCAAAGCGCTGGGTAAAGCGAGGATCTTTCTCATCTTTCTTTGCCAGCGGGGAAATTTCAATTGGATGTCCCGTCACAAATGTCGGCTGAATAATCTTGTCTTCACAGAATTCATCAAAGAACAGACTGATGATATTGCCTACTGAATGCTGGTGCGGCGCAACCTCAACATGGTGCTCCTTGGCAAGATTCAATGCTTCTTCTACTGTCATTGGAACTCTGAAGTCTACACCTGTTATTTCCTTGACTGCATCTGTCATATCCCATCTCTTATATGGTGCTTTCAAAGAGATTGTATGGCCTGCATATTCAAAATCCGTCTTGCCATATGTTTCCATGGCAACTGCTTCAAACAGTTCTTCATTGAGCTTCATCATTCCCTCTAAGTCACTATAAGCAAGATATGCTTCTACTGTAGTGAACTCAGGATTGTGCTTAGGATCCATTCCTTCATTGCGGAATATTCTTCCTATTTCGTAGACACCTTCCATGCCACCGACAATCAGTCTCTTCAAAGAGAGTTCTGTCGCTATACGCAGATAGAAATCTCTATCCAGTGCATTGTGGTGCGTAATGAACGGACGTGCATTGGCTCCGCCAAGGATTGGTGAAAGAATAGGTGTTTCTACTTCAATCATTCCCTGTCCATCAAGATAATGCTGGATAGCACGTATAATACGCGGACGCATAATAGCAATGTTTCTGCTGTTCTCGTTCATGATCAGATCAAGGTATCTGCGTCTGTATCTTTCTTCAACGTCTGTCAGACCATGGAACTTCTCCGGCAATGGACGCAGCGCCTTGCTTAAGTGCGTATATTCGTGTGCTTCAATAGACAGCTCTCCGCTGTCAGTCTTGATTACCTTGCCCTGAATTCCAACAATGTCACCAAGGTCACTGAGCTTGAAAATCTCATAGACTTCATCACCGACAATTCTCTTGTTTACAACTGACTGTATCTGTCCGTCTCGATCAAGAAGATGCATGAATCCAAGCTTGCCCATTCTGCGCTTAGTCATAATTCTGCCGGCAATAGCCACCTGTACATCCATTGCGTCCAGTTCTTCTTTTGTCTTGTCCTGATACAGTTTTCTGAGTTCTCCAGAACGATGCGTACGCTTATACGCATGTCCAAATGGATCAATTCCCATTTCTTTCAGCTGGTTCATCTTCTGAATTCTTGCCAATTGCTGGTCTGTGTATTCTTCTGCCATATAGCCTCCCTGAGATATAAAAGACTCTTATCCTGATAGGGACGAGAGTCTTCTTCGTGGTACCACCCTAATTCACAGCAGAATCGCTGCCTCATAGATGTCTTTTAACGCGGACGCGTTGATCTCCTGAGACCTTTCAGCATGCCTGTTCTTCTTTCTTCCTTTCACCATCCGGAAGTTCTCTATGCAGAAGAGTCTGCGCTGTTTCTCATTCTTTGATCAAGCGGCTACATTGTAGCATGTTCTTTTCTTCTTTCAAAGCAGGAAATACGTATGATTATGCCAAGGTAGATTGTTTGCCATTGATATTAATGCCAGTGGGTAAATATATATACGCATCCTGCTAAGCACAGAATCAGCAGACTCATTAATATCGGATGTTCTTTCAGCATGTAGCACAAACCTGAAAACATAGGACCATCACTTTCAACAAAACGATTTCTATCCTTAGTATCTCGTTTCCAAAGCCACGCAGTATCACCCGCAAAGGAGTTATCGAGTGCCTCAGTTGCTTTTATTTCAGCGAACCAAAATTCATTTGCACACATTTTCGCTTTAAGAGGATCCTTGCCTGCAAGTTTATAAAAAAGCTCTGTATACCCAGGTGAAAGCATCACATCTTTCTCAAAAGGTTCATCTTCAGGAACAATGTAGTTTTCAGCATTGAACCCTTCTTCTGGACAAAACAGTTTGGCATAGTACTTGTCTGCGACAAAATGATCGTTTACCCTTCTGCACCTGAATACGATCGTATCTTCTTTAAAAATGCCGAAATAAGGATTTTTCATATTGTCTCCATGTGATACTCATTTTACCACGCACCATTTGCAATGGCTCACAAATGGTGTTTGAGGCCGCAGGCAAAAAGAAACGGATCCAGGAGAACATCCTCCCATGATCCGTTTCGCAGCGTATTGTATTTTGCTTATGCCAGCAGGCTTTGGATAACCAAAGTTTTCTGGGGACAAGTTAATTGGGGACAACAACTGGGGTCAGG
>CALEMD010000270.1 GCA_937902945.1 uncultured Erysipelotrichaceae bacterium
GCTATGATCTTTCTGATCCAGTACAGATTCGTGATAGATGCATGCTGGAAGTGATGTATGCCTGCGGACTGCGTGTTTCTGAATGCGCAGGAATCAAAATCAGCGATATCAATCTTTCCGAAAAATTCCTGAGTGTTGTTGGCAAGGAGTCAAAAGAACGGATGGTTCCTTTCTATCCTAGATGCGGACAGCTTATTGAACTTTACCTGAAAGATGCAAGACCGGAATTCATGCAGAAGACAGAAGAACATGGCATTCTGTTCGTCAGTGCAAAGGGCAGACCGATAACCTCAAGAAGCATTGAGCTGATAACCGAGAAAAGTGCAGCACAGGCAGGTCTTTCTATTCATGTGCATCCGCATATGCTGCGGCATTCTTTCGCTACGCATCTGCTTGATAATGGCGCCGATTTGAGAGTTGTGCAGGAATTGCTAGGACACGAGAATCTGTCTACAACGCAGATTTATACGCATGTAACAGCAGATAGGCTCAAAAAAGTAGTAGATATGGCTCATCCGCATGCGAAAAAGGCAAAATAATGCCGTTTTTGCATGATTTTCCTTCTATCAGCAAGGAAAACATGATATCATCTAATACGGCATCGCCTGAATGCGATGTACTTCTCACATTGTGGATTCATCATCCCGTGCAGACTTACGTCTGTTGATGATGCTCGAAGCAGTGGCGGAAAACAACGGAAAGCGAGGAAAATAAAATGACTGTTGTTTCAATGAGGAAAATGCTGGAGAATGGAGTTCATTTCGGACATCAGACACGCAAGTGGAACCCGAAGATGAAGCCATATATCTACACAGCAAAGAATGCTATTTACATCATCGATCTTGCTAAAACTGAAGTAATGCTCGACAAGGCTTATGCGGCTATGAAGAAGATAGCTGAAGACGGCGGAAAAGTTCTGTTCGTAGGAACTAAAAAGCAGGCTCAGGCTACCATTCTTGAGGAAGCACTGAGAAGCGGAAGCTTCTATGTCAACCAGAGATGGCTTGGCGGCACAATGACAAACTTCCGTACAATTCAGAAGAGCATCAAGCGTCTTCTTGAAATCGAAGAGATGGAAACAAGCGGAACAATCAACAGCTATACAAAAAAGGAGCAGTCTGTACTTCTGAAGAAGAAGGATCGTATGGACAACTTCCTTGGCGGAATCAAGGAGATGAAGAAGCTCCCAGATGCAATCTTCGTCATTGATCCAATTGAAGAGCACAATGCAATTGCTGAAGCAAAGAAACTGAACATCCCTGTATTTGCACTGATTGACACAAATGCCGATCCAAATACAGTTGACTACCCGATTCCTTCAAATGATGATGCAGTACGTTCCATCAAACTGATGGTTGGCATCATGGCAGATGCTATCGTTGAAGCTAAGGGTGGAGTTCTTGAATTTGCATATCAGGAAGATCTGACAGCTGAAGACATCACAATGAAAGATGTTATGATCAATGTTGATCAGCAGGCAGCTGAATATGAAAAGAAGCGCAGAGCAAGAATGGAAGAGCGCCGTGCAGCTATGGCTAACGGACGCCGTCCGTATTTTGGCAACAATGCTGAACACCGTGTATTCCGCAAGGATGGAAACGGACCGCGTTCTGCATCCAGCCGTCCATCTGCTGCTCGCACTGCAGCTCCAGCTGAAGTAAAGCCAGCTGAAGCAGCAAAGGAATCCAAACCTGAGGAGAAAACAGCAGTTAAGGAGGAAAACTAAAGTGGCAATTACCGCACAGCAAGTAAAAGAACTTCGTGAGAAGACCGGCGCAGGAATGATGGACTGCAAAAAAGCCCTGACTGAATGCAATGGAGATATGGAAAAGTCTGTTGATTGGCTGCGTGAAAAAGGAATCGCAAAAGCAGCTAAGAAACAGGGAAGAATTGCAGCAGAAGGACTTTCAAAGGTTCTTGTTGAAGGAAACAGATGCTGCTTAGTAGAGGTCAATTCTGAAACTGACTTTGTTGCAAAGAATGATAAATTCCTTGCATTGCTTGATGATACAGCACATGCAATCATTGAAGCTAAGCCAGCAGATACAGAAGCTGCTTTGAAATTGAGTGTCAATGGAGAACTTCTCTCTGATGCATTCGTCAATGCAGTTGCAGTTATCGGCGAGAAGATTACACTCCGCCGTTTCGCTGTTCTTGAAAAAACAGATGATGAGATCTTTGGAACATACATGCACATGGGCGGAACAATCAGTTCTGCTGTAGTAGTCAAGGGAACAGCTGATGGACAGGTCGCAAAAGATATGGCTATGCAGATTGCTTCCATGGCTCCAAGCTATGTCTCCCGCAATGATATGCCGGCTGATGTAGTTGAACATGAACGTTCTATTCAGACTGAACTTGCTAAGAATGATGAATCATTGGCAAATAAGCCTGAAAAGATCATGGCAGGAATCGTTGAAGGACGTCTGTCAAAGAGTCTGCAGGATATGTGCTTGGTTGATCAGATCTATTTCAAGAATCAGGATCTGAAATGCAAAGACTATCTGAAAGAGAACCATGCTGAAGTAGTCACATTTGTCCGCTACCAGGTAGGCGAAGGTCTTGAAAAGCGTGAAGAGAACTTTGCTGAAGAAGTAGCTAAGCAGACAGCAGAAGCACAGATGAAATAAAGGCAGGAGAAATCCTGCTTTTTTTATATAACCAGATTACTTTTCAAAAACATGTACGGCGTATATAATACGTTTGTAGCAGGAGGATATGACATATGAAGGCAGCAAAAGTTATTGTCTGTGACAGTTTCGAATATGATGATATTGTTCTGATCAGCAGAGATGCAGATGGTCGCTATTATCTTGGACACTCATTCTATTATGGCGGCCGTGATTCTAATTATCTTCTTTTCCTGTATAAAGATGAACTGCCTCTGAAGAAAGATGGAGATCTACTGAGTGCATGGAATGATCTCGATGATAATTCCTTCAGAACTGTTATCGTTTCTGAAACTGACAATCAGATTGCAGTAGAGGATTTCCTATATTCTCACGGGCATAATAGAGACTGGAAATCGATTGCCTATCGAAGTGTTGAAAACTATTCAGAGATCGATGAAGACTTTGCAAAGGAAGAACTGAATCCTGGTGAAGTCATTGGATACGCAATATTAAAGGATAGGTAATCAGCAGAGTCTTCTTGACCTAGAACAGACCATTCCGCAATCGGGATGGTTTTTTATATGCAGTTTCAAAATATGCAGAAGAAATGAGCAGGCATAAACAGTGTTGTTCCACATTAATCTGGCAATGAAAAGTATTAGTGAAAAGAATATTGTGAAGATATAATCAAAATGTAAGAAGGGGCACAGAACGTATGGCAGAAGACAATAGCCGCAGAAAACATATATTAAGATTGCTTTCTGATGCGCAGGATTACGTCACCTGTGCTCAGCTGAAGCGGAATTTCAGTGTGTCTGATAAGACTATATATAATGACATATCTAAACTGAATGATGAATTGAGCGGGCACGGCATTCAAGTTATCAGTGTTCCTCGTCATGGCATGAAGCTTGAAGGCAGCAGAAAAGATATTCAGAGTTTTCTGAGCAGTCAGGATACCGACAGCAGCACTATGTATTCACCCATCTATCGTCAGATTGAGATAGTCCGCCGTCTGATTGTTCTTGATCAGACTGTGAATTATGAAGAAATGGCCGATGAGTATTTAGTAAGTGCATCTTCACTTCGTTCTGACGTAGAGAAGATTCGCAGAATACTGATAAAGACAGATGCAAAGATTATTTCAAACAATACAGGAACATATATCAATGGTACTGAGAGACAGATCCAGAGTGCTCTGAAACTGTATATTATGAACATGATGCCAAAGCGCGGCAATGCGCTGATGTCTATAGAAACAGAACCGGTCATGAAGCAGATATTTGAAGATTCTATGTTGGCATTTGTAAGTGACATTACGGATGGCCTGAGCAGAAATAACCATAAGCCGCTGTTCACAAGCTATTTGAATTCACTGTTTATCAGCTTGGCTTGCATGTTTGCAAGAGCAAGTCATGGCAAACATGTTGAGAAGGATAAAGAATTCGTATTCCAGAACATGAAATACATGGAAACTTACATGATTGCTCTGAGTATTGCAGATAAGATCAACAAGGATATGGCATTAGTCCTGCAGGAAAATGATATTGAATATATCAGTGAACTGCTGTTTGTTCATGGCATTGAACCTACATTGAAGAAACATAAGCCAGATGAAACATTTGTGAATCCTGTTGATTCAGCAATTCGCGAAATGAGCAGCATTCTTCAGGTAGATCTGACCCGTGACAGCAAACTGAAGGAATCGCTGCTATCCCATGTTGTACCGATGATCTATAGACTGAAGAACGGTTTCATCATCAAGAATCCTCTGCTTGACAGCATTAAGAAAAGATACATTGTTATGTTTTCACTGACATGGTATGTTTCATCAATTTTCGAACAGAAATTTCATGTTTCGCTGAATGATGATGAAGTGTCATTTCTAACAATACATTTTCAGGTGGCATTTGACAGGAAATATAAGCCAAAGAATATTCTGATTGTTTGTCCAATCGGACTGTCAACATCGGAACTTGTCTTTAATAAGGTAAGACAGATCATTCCTGAAAAGGATAATGTAGAAACAGCTTCACTCGAGCAGATCTATCACAATGATATAAGCGATGTATCTTTCATTATCTCACTGACACCGCTCCAGAATATTGATAAGAAGATTATCTATGTGTCGTTATTGCTGACACAGAACGATATCAGCCAGATCAGTTCGTATTATCTCGATCTCAATGAGAAGATCAACAGCCTGCGTGATAACAAGAAAACAGGCATATCAATGCTTAGCAGCTATCTAGATCCTGCTTTCAATTTCTTCCAGTGCAGCTGCGGTGATAAGGATCATGTGCTGGATCTGATGATCAGCCGCTATGAACAGGAAAAAATGGTTACAGATGATTTCCGGCAGTCAATATTCAGCCGTGAAAAAATGGGCGTAACAAGTATTTCCACAGGCGTTGCCATGCCGCATGCGGCGATGGGAACGGTAAAGAAAAGCAGAATCTCAATTCTGACCCTTCAGAATCCAATCGATTGGGAAGGAAATATGGTGCAGCTTGTAGTGCTGCTTGCAGTGTCTGAAGAAGATGCAAATCAGATTAAGGAAGTAGTATCTGAGCTATGCGAGATTTTCGAATCTAAAGAAATGATAGAGCGTGTACTGCGTGTAAAAAACAATCAGGAGTTTGGCATTCTCCTGCAGGACTGGAATAAATAAATCACAGGGAGGAATCGCAAATGAATTTTGATGAAAAAATCTGTCTTTTAAAAAGAGATGCTGCTTCGCAGGAGGAAGCACTGAAGCTTCTCGCCAATGAATTCAACAAAGCGGATGTTGTAAACGAAGGTTTTATGAATGGAATTCTTGAACGTGAAGTTCTGTATCCGACCGGATTGCTGCTGGCTGATGGGAGCGGAGTGGCAATACCGCATACGGATGGAGACAAGGTGAAGAGATCACAGATTGGATTTCTTTCATTGAATAAGCCTGTCAAGTTCTATGAGATGGGTCAGACGCAGCATGAAATTGAAGTAGATAAGATCTTCATGCTGGCATTGAAAGAAGCACATGAACAGCTTGAGACATTGCAGAATCTGATGAATCTGTTTATGAACGAAGAACTGATGCATCGTTTGGATCTGTGTACTGCTGAAGAACAGTATCTCGAGATAATCAAAGACTCGGGACTGGAATAGGAGGGATAGACAGTATGTTAGTTACTACAAGGGAAATGTTTGCAAAAGCAAAGGAAGGAAATTATGCAATTCCTTCTCCGGATTACTTCGATTCAAATTCCTGCAGAGCATATGTCAGGACTGCTGAAAAACTGCATCAGCCGACGATCATTTCTTACGCACAGGCACATTCAGAGATGCTAAATGTAGAAGAGGCAGCAATGATCGGTCTGTATTATGCAAAGCATGCATCTGTTGAGGTGGCTCTGCATCTGGATCATGGAACTACAAAAGAAGTTATCTTCAAGGCAATTGATTTGGGATTCTCTTCGGTAATGATTGATGCTTCCATGGAATCATTTGAAAACAATGTGAGCCGTACTAAAGAAGTTGTCGAATATGCACATAAGCATGGCGTGACAGTAGAAGCAGAAATCGGTCATGTTGGTTCTGGTGAAAACTATGAGAATCACGATGTAACAGATTCCATATATACAGAAGTCGATACAGCAAGAAAATTTGTGGAACAGACCAATGTAGATTCCCTGGCTGTATCCATTGGAACGGCACATGGCAAATATAAGGGGACACCGATTATCAATTTTGACAGATTGCATGAACTGCATGAAGCAATATCTGTACCTCTTGTTCTGCATGGCGGATCTTCTTCAGGTGATGAGAATCTTCATAGATGTGCATCTGAAGGAATCAGCAAAATCAATATTTTTACGGATCTGATTGTTTCTGCCCTGGATCATGTAAATGAAGCGCATCCTGAAGATTATTTCAAGCTGCTGCATACGGCCGATGAAGGAATGATGGAAATGCTTGAGCATTACTATCATGTATTCGGCTGTGACAGATAGGAGGACAGCATGAGTAAAAGAGAACTTAGAAGACCATTCTTTGTATGCAATCCAAAATCATATCTATATGGGGAACAGGCATTGAAGCTGGCAAAAACTGCTGATGAACTGGCAGAGCGCTATGACGTAGACATTCTGTTTACAGGTCAGCTGATTGATCTAGCAATGCTTCGGAAACAGACTAAGCACCTCATTATATGTGCACAGACGATGGAAAGTCTGAAGCCTGGAAAAGGCATGGGACATATATTAGGAGATGGTCTGAAAGAGGCAGGTGTTCAGGCAACATTTCTGAATCATGCTGAAAATCCGATGACAGTTGCTGAATTGATTAAAACTGTTAAAAGATGCAATGAACTGGATATTCTCACAGTCATCTGTGCAGATGGTGAAGATGATGCAAGGGCAATTGCCATGCTTCAGCCGGATGTCATGGTATGCGAGCAGACCAGTCTGATAGGTACAGGAAAAACTGCAGATGCATCCTATATGGAAGCTACCAATCATCTTGTTAAGAGTATTTCGCCAGCCACTAAGACATTGCAGGCAGCTGGAATCAGCACAGGTGCTGATGTGTATAAAGCAATCATGTCAGGCGCAGATGGAACGGGCGGCACAAGCGGAATTGTATGTGCGAAAGATCCTGCTGCAGCACTGACAGAAATGATTGAAGCATTGGTTAAGGCAAGAGAAGAAATCAAGGAGGAAAAATAGAATGACAGTATTCCATTCTCAAATCATTCTGCATTCAAATGGACGCAGAGTGACATATCACAATATTAAGGATCAGGTAGTTGAGGCAGTTCAGAAGAGCGGAGTAAAAGATGGAATCGTGGTTGTTCAGTCGCCGCATACAACCTGCTCAGTTATATTTGAAGAATTTGTTCATGACAAAGATTTCAATGGCGATGAATTTCTGCAGGTTGATCTGAACAGAATACTTGAAAGAATTGTACCGCGCGAGACAACTGAGAATAAGGATTATCGCTATCCAGGTCCTAAGCATGTGGACTTCCTGATGAGCATGAATGATCCTAATTATCCAGCGGATCCAGGTACCATTCTGAATGGCGATGCACATATCCGCGGATCCCTGTTTGGTTCAAGTGAGACATTTGTTATAAAAGAAGGAAAGATTCAGACAGGAACTGTCGGATACATCTATTTTATCGATTGGGATCAAAACCGTGAACGCGATAGAAAATGCAATATCTGCGTCATGGGTGAATAGGAAAGGAGGAAGACAATGAAGAGAATCCTATTGGTATGCGGAACAGGAGTTGCTACATCTACCGTAGTAAGGAAGCGTGTCAGCGATATTCTTGATGCACGTGGGCACAAGAGGGATTATTCCATCACTCAGGGAAAAGTTGCAGAAGTCCCAGGACAGTCGGAAAACTATGATCTTTGCATTTCGACTGTTAACATCGACAAGAAAAACTGCAAGTGCCCATTGATTATCGGTACTCAGTTCCTGATGGGGATCAACACTGAACCTCTGATTGCACAGATTCTAAATATTCTATATAACGAATAGATTTGCAAAGCATCAGTTAGAAAGCAGCTACGGGGTATAGCTGCCATCTATAATTCATTAAAAAAATAAGGAGGATTGTATGGAATTTGTATTGGGTTTCTTCAACTACATCAGCTCTTTAGGAGCTAACGTAATGATGCCGATTATCATCTGCCTGCTTGGCGTCATCATGGGTGCCGGATTTGGAAAATCGCTTCGTGCAGGTCTTACAGTTGGCGTAGGCTTTGTTGGATTGAATCTAGTCATTGGACTTATGGGCAGTGCTTTGGGTCCAGCAGTACAGGAAATGGTTACGCGTTTTGGACTTTCTCTGACAGTCATCGATGTTGGCTGGCCGTCAGCTGCAGCAATTGCATTTGCATCACAGGTAGGAACGTTTATTATTCCAATCTGCCTGCTTGTTAACATTCTTATGATTCTGACAAGAACTACGCAGACAGTCGACGTTGATATCTGGAACTACTGGCATTTTGCATTCACAGGATCTCTGGTTTCTATTATTACTGGAAGTCTGGTTTATGGAATTATTGCGGCAATAGTCAATGAAATAATAATTCTGGTTCTTGGCGATATGACTGCTAAGAATTGTGAAGAGACACTTGGTATGAATGGTGTTTCACTGCCGCATGGATTCACCACTGCTTTCGCTCCGATCGCAATGGCAATCAACTGGATTATCGATAAGATTCCAGGCGTCAGAGACATTGATTTCAACTTTGATACATTCCAGGAAAAATTCGGTGTGTTCGGCGAACCAATCATAGTCGGTACAGTTTTAGGAATTGCAATTGGTTTCTTAGCTGGCTATCCAGTCAATACAACATTAGGACTTGGCGTTCAGCTGGGTGCTGTATTGGTTCTGATCCCGAAGATGGCAGCTCTGCTGATGGAAGGTCTGCTTCCTGTATCTGATGCAGCAACTGGCTTCATTCAGAAGCATTTCAAGGGCCGCGGCAAAATGTATATCGGTCTTGATTCAGCAGTAGGCGTAGGCAATCCTATGACTCTGGCAATTGGACTGATCATGGTTCCGCTGGCAATATTCCTGGCGGTTATTCTGCCTGGAAACAAAGTTCTGCCGTTTACTGATTTGGCTGTTCTTCCATATATATTCGTTCTGGTTATCCCAATCTGCAAAGGCAATGGCTTCCGTTCATTCATTGTCGGTCTCGTTTGCCTGATTGCAGGTTTGTACATTGCGACTGACTTAGCACCATATATTACGGAAGCTGCAAAAGTTGCAAGCTTTGATATGGGCGGGGCTACAGCAATTTCATCCATCTGCGATGGCGGCAACCCATTGACATGGCTGATCGTGCATCTGAACGATTTTGGACCGATGATCGGTGCCGTAATCGGTGTTGTGTTTGCTGTTGTATTAGCAATCTTCAATAGAGGAAGAATTTCAAAAGAAGCAAAAGCTTTAGAAGCAGAAACAGCAAAAACTGAATAATCTAATAAACAATGATTGAATCAATTTCGAGCATCCTTCCATATGGCAGGATGCTCGAATCTTAAAATGATATATGATTCGCTGCATATATATGAATTATACTTTGTAAAATTGACAATGAATCGCTTGCCAGCAGACTGAGACAATGATTTGTCTTAGCATAAGGAGAATATGATGGTGAAACGATATGAATATAACAGAAAAGAGTATCTTTGGCGGGTAACGATTATCGGTGCGGTTGGAGGAGCAGTGGCGGTATATTCAGCCATTCAGCTGCTGATCAATGCATCGGCAAATTACTTTTATGCGGCAACACTGATTGTAGGATTCTATACATTCTGGGAAACCTATATTTCTGCCGCAAATCCTAGTGCGGTAGAAATATCAGATGATCAAATGACATTTTATGC
>CALEMD010000271.1 GCA_937902945.1 uncultured Erysipelotrichaceae bacterium
CCCAAACTGTCCCCCAAGGATTTTGACTAATCCCCTATAAATTTTGGAGAGCCTTTTCTTCTGCACCGCTGTACTAGAGCGGTTTTTTTATACTTTCAATTCTTTTCTGCCAAAGATCCGCTTGTTTCTCAAGCAGGATCTGCTTTTCATCATTCCTATTTCTTTGTTCCATGATGTGATGCAGTTTTTGATGCTGAAAATGACAGTATTCAATATAAACATCATTTTCAAGACAGGCATATCCGCAAAGAATCTCTTCTTCTGTATACGGCTTGTGATATGCAGCTGTCAGACTGACAGTCATATAATAATGATTTCTGTCAGCTGCAGCTTCTTCTTTTTGAATTGTATAATGCTTTTCACTGATCCATCTTCTAAGGGATGGAACATCATCATTGACTTCAACTAAAATCTGCTTCATATTTCTGATTCGCTCAGGATATCGATCCAATATCTGTATTGCAGTTCTGAAACCCATTCCGGAAAGAATAGCTCCATCTGCATCTTCAGGCACATTCTCGAATCCATCGCTCTGCAGTACCCTTATTGATTCTTGAAGTCCTGCAGCTCTGATGTTTTTCTCAGCGCTCTTCAGCGGTCCTTCTGCAATGTCGCAGGCATATGCTCTGCTGCATTTTCCGTCAGTCACAAGAAGTATTGGAAGCAATGCATGATCTGTCCCAATATCCGCAGGAATGAGTCCAGGCATAACTAAGTCAGCTATTGTCTGGATTCGTTTGCTTATTTTATTTGTCAAAGAAATCCTTCAAGCGCTTCGATCTGGTTGGATGTTTCAGTTTTCTAAGCGCTTTTGCTTCTATCTGACGGATACGCTCACGGGTAACATTGAATTCCTTGCCTACTTCTTCAAGAGTTCTAGTTCTGCCGTCATACAGTCCAAAACGCAATCTGAGAACCTTTTCCTCGCGCTCAGTAAGACCGTCAAGAACATTGTTAATCTCATCTTTCAGCAATTGATTGTTCGCATACTGATCAGGACTCATTGCATCCTTATCTTCGATGAAATCACCGAGATGGGAATCATCTTCTTCTCCGATAGGAGTTTCAAGCGAAACAGGTTCCAAAGCAATCTTCTGAATTTCTCTTACCTTTTCTGGAGAAATACCGTCCATTCTTGCAGAGATTTCTTCAGCTGTCGGGTCACGTCCAAGCTCCTGTACCAGCTGACGCTGAATACGGGTAAGCTTATTGATTGTTTCAACCATATGAACTGGAATTCGAATTGTTCTTGCCTGATCGGCAATGGCACGGGTAATCGCCTGACGGATCCACCACGTTGCATAAGTACTGAATTTGAAGCCTTTTGTATAATCAAACTTCTCGACTGCCTTCACAAGGCCCATATTGCCTTCCTGAATCAGATCAAGAAGCTGCATTCCTCTGCCTACATATTTTTTAGCAATAGATACAACCAGTCTCAGGTTGCTTGAAATAAGAAGGTTCTTTGCTTCTTCATCACCCTCTTCAATGCGCTTTGCAATCTTCGGTTCATCTTCCGGTTTCAGAAGAGGAACGCGTCCGATTTCTTTCAGATACATTTTTACAGGATCATTTAAGCGAACAGAAGATGTTTCCGTATAGACACTTCTGACAGATACTGCCGGTGCTGGTTCAGAAGCGTCCGCATTATCAGTTTCGGATTCACTGTCATCTTCTGAAGCATCTTCGTCTTCATCAAGAAGTTCGATCTCATCATCTTCAAGTTCTTCAAGATCCTCATCTTCGGATACCGTAATCTTTACAGATGAAAACCAGTCCTGAAGCTGCTCCATATCATCGTCACTGAGATCAAGATGATCCAAAGCTGCCAGTACATCTTTTTCATATAATGCATGATCTGCCGCAAAAACCTTTTGGAAATCCTCTTTCAGCTGTTCAAGAGTTTTCAGTTCCTTCTGTTTTCCAACATGGTTGTATACGTCAATTGCTGTATGCTTGCGCTTTTCACCATGAAATTCCTCGGCAGAATTCTTAGTGTTCTTTTTATCTGTCGATTTTTCCTTCACTGGTTCAGCAGCTTTTACTGTCTTTGCTTTGGTCTTTTCGACTTTAGCAGCTTCCTTTTCCTTCTTTGCCGCAGCATCTGCTTTTTCCTTATCATGACGCTGTTTTTCTTTCTCTTTTGCAACTTTAAGCTTTTCTTTTTCTTTAGCTGCTTTTATCTTTTCTTTTTCCTTAGCCTGCTTTTCTTTTTCTTTGCGCGCAGAAAGCAGCGCCTTTTCTTTTTCTTTTGCCAAACGTTCTTTTTCCTTTTTCTTAGCTGCTGCTTCTTTTGTCTGCAGCATCTTTTTCTTTTCCATTTCCTTCTGTTTCTTTAAAGCTGCTGCTTCCTTCTCTTTCTTTGAAACAGCTGGCTTTTTCACAACTGCAGAAGTGCTTTTCTTCACAGGAGTTTTCTTGACCGCTTTTTTAATCTCTTTCACGGCTTTCGTCTTTTTAGCCGCTGCCGGTGCCTGCTTCTTAGTCATCTTCTTTGTTTCCTGTTTGTTTGCTGGCTTCTTAGTTTTCTCTGTCTTCTTCATCTATATACCTCCGCAGTTCTATTAAGCATTCCTGATATTCATTCAAGACCAATTCTCTGCTTTTTGCATCCAGATTCTGCTGCAGCTGCTGTTTGAAAGCATCGGCTTTCGCACTCAGCATTGTGATTTTTACTTTTCGGATGGCTCCATCCATAAGTTTATCACTGTAGGCGATGTCTTTCTTCCAGTCGCTGCAAAGGGAAGCAATCATTTCCTTGATCTTGCTGTTCTCTGTACTGTCCATGAGCATGGCCGGATCGGCTGTCTCATTCTTTCTATATGCATCGACAATCATCATGGCTAGAGACTGTCGGGTTGGATCCGTCAGAAATCCAATCTTCTCCTGAAAATGCCGCGCTGCCTCCGCATTATGAATCATCAGTGTCAGTATCAGCTTTTCAGCTTCTTCATTGCCATCAGGTGCTTTGACGCTGCTCACGGATGACATCCTGACCTGCGTGTTCTTTGGCTGATATTCCAAACGGAAGCCGCTGATCCTCGATAATTCTTCAGTAAAGTGCCGGCGGTCGAAATCATCAGTCAGTGCATCAATCTCAGTCTGCACTTTCGTGACAAATTCTTTCTTTTCAAGATAACTGGAGAAATTTGTTTTCTTCTGATAGTAGTCAATAACAAATTCAATCCACGATTCTTCTTTTGAAGCCATATCCTGCAGAGCTTCTCGGCCTGACTGCCTGATAATCTCATCAGGATCGCGGCC
>CALEMD010000272.1 GCA_937902945.1 uncultured Erysipelotrichaceae bacterium
GCAGCATTAAGTGCTGCTGGCAACTAGAAGGGGGAATCGACATGAGTGAGAAAAAAGAAAAAACAAGCTTTGCATTCAAGATGATTGCCGAGAACCCAATCTTTGGACTGTATCTTGGAATCTGCAGTACATTAGCCGTTTCAACAAGTCTCAACAATGCCATTGGAATGGGTGTGGCAGTACTGGTTGTTCTAGTAATGTCTAACATCATCATTTCCGCAATCCGCAATATCGTACCGGATGAGATTCATATTCCTGTATATATTGTTATCATCGCAACTCTTGTAACAATCGTTGAACAGCTTCTCCACGCATATACACCGGAACTTTATTCGGCTCTTGGTGCGTTCATTGATCTGATCGTTGTCAACTGCATTATCCTTGGCCGTGCTGAAGCATTTGCCGGTCATAACAAAGTTGGTGCTTCAGCTCTTGATGGATTGAATATGGGACTGGCATATATCTTTGGACTGGTACTGATGGCTTTCATCAGACAACTGCTGGGAACAGGAGCTATAGAGCTGCTGAATCCATTTACCAATGCAACATTGTTCAGTGTTCAGATTATTCCGGTTGGATATGAGATATCTCTGTTTACAACCCAGACTGGTGCATTCCTGACATTTGCAGTATTGGCAGCGTGCACAGCTGTTTATAAAAATAAGCAGGCAAAGAAAACTGCAGTTAAGGGAGGAAAATAAACCATGGAACTGTTAACTCTGTTTATTGGAGCGGTATTGGTTAATAACATTATCCTCTCCAAGTTTATTGGCATGTGCCCATTCATTGGCGTATCTACAAATCTGAAATCTGCCATCGGCATGGGTGTTGCCGTTATATTCGTTATCTTTGGAGCTTCACTTGTTTCATTTGGACTGTATTATCTGGTTCTTGAACCGCTGGGACTGGAATATATGAAGCTGATTGCATTCATATTGCTGATTGCTTCATTTGTCCAGTTTGTTGAGATGTTCATCAAGAAGACTTCTCCTTCTCTGTATAAGTCTCTAGGCATCTATCTGCCGCTGATTACTACCAATTGTGCTGTTCTGTATGTAGCACTGGATAACATTACCCAGGGCTATGATATCTGGCAGACGATGGTGAATTCTATTGGCGTTCCTGTTGGATTCATGATGGTTATGGTCATCTTCTCAACCATCCGTGAGCGTCTTTCCGGAAATGATGTGCCGGAAGCATTCAAAGGCAACCCAATAGCATTTGTAGTAGCGGCAATTATGGCAATTGCATTCTCTGCATTTGCGGGACTGGTATAGGAAATTGCAGATACTTGCAGCAGCAGCAATTGCTGCGGCGCTAGTAGGAGTATATGTTTTCGCGAGAAGGGAGAACAAAAAGACTCCTGTTCCGCCAGAATGTGAGAATTTGAAGCCGGATTGCAAGGCCTGCGGCATAGCAGACTGCGCAATGCGCAAGGAATTGGAAGAAGGAGGAAAAGACAGATGATTCAGGCACTGTTGGTTATGCTTGCAGTCGGAGCTGTTTGCGGTCTGATACTTGGTATCGCCGGCAAGAAGTTCTATGTTGAGAAAGATACTCGCGTTGAGGATATAAGAGCTCTGCTGCCAGGATTGAACTGCGGCGGATGCGGCAAAGCAGGATGCGATGCCATGGCAGATGCGCTGGTAAATGAAGGCGCAGATATCAATGACTGCCGTCCTTCTAAACCGGAAGTCAAAGAAAAGATCAAAGAATACCTTGCGGCAAACGCAAAGTAAATGTATTAGGGGAGAGTCCTTCTGTCTTGCATATAAGCAAGGCAGGAGGATTTTTTTATGAAACGGAAAATGTACATTCGTCTGCTGCAGATTGCCGGCTGTACAGCGGCTCTGCTTATGCTGCTGTTTTATGGCTTTACAGTGCGTATGAATGATCTGATAGATCTTAGGACGACCTATGTTGCAAGCCGCGATATAGACCCGCGCATGCAGATCACAGAGGCGGATCTGCTGGCTGTTGAAGTGCCGCAGGCTTATCTGAAAGAAAATACGTATAACCAGAAAGAAGACATTATTGGAAAGTACACAGATATACAGGGAAAGATACCGGAAGGTTCTTTGTTTTTCATGCATATGCTTGAATCAGAAGAGCAGATGCCAGATGCTCCTGCCGCCAGTTTAAAAGAAGGGCAGGTTTCCTATTCACTGCAGACGGATCTAGCCTCCGCTGGAGGGAATCTAGTCGTTGCCGGAGAACGGGTAGATCTCTTTGTTTCCATTGATAGAGACAGGCAGGCACCTGTTACAGACTGTCTGATAGAAAATGCAAGAGTCATATCTATCCGTGATCATAAGGGACTTGATCTCAATAATGAAAAGAGCAGCGGGGTTCCCTATCTAGCCGTTCTTGCTATAAGCAGAGAAGATATCAGCGCTCTCAGTGCTGCTGAACAGGTGGGGATGATTCGAATGGTAGTATCCTCATCTGCCTATGACAGTTCAAAGGAAGCAGTGCTGAATGAAGAATCGCTTGTTTTGCCTTATCTTGATTTGGCAGTAATAGAAACAGAACCAATAGAAGAAGTATCTGCAGAAGAGGGAACGGAAACATACTGAGAATATGCAAGACAGAAAAAAAGAAGGCAGTTCATGCCTTCTTATGACCGTTCTCAATGCTTGTTCAGATCAATCCAGATCATCTCTCGCGGTTTCATCTGCAGAGTCTGTGTTTCGATTCCATGGATTGTCAGCACAGTTGTCTGGAACTGCTCAGAATTGTTGATGACTGCAGCAATCCCGTTCTTCTCATAGACAGCGATTTCTGTTTCCGGATTGGAGACATAATACTGCTTGAGCAGGCCTTCTTTAGAACAGACCCAATAGAGAGTTCTGAGCAGCAGTCGGCAGTTGGCAGGAGAATAAGGGAGTCCGGCAAAATAAGCGGCTCTTCCTTTTC
>CALEMD010000273.1 GCA_937902945.1 uncultured Erysipelotrichaceae bacterium
CCAGCCGTGCTGTTAAAGATGCATTGAACAATGCGGCTGAACAGGCAGGTGCAACCAATATGGACACTTTCAAAAGCAATACAGTTGTTCATACTGCAGGAGAAACCGTTGAAGAAACATATGACATTGTAATTGTAGGTGCAGGCGGTGCCGGCATGGGAGCTGCTGCGGAAGCTGCTCAGAATGGCAAAACTGTACTGGTCATTGAAACCAATGCAGAAATTGGCGGCAATACACTGGTTTCAGGCGGACAGTTCCAAGCAGTCATGGATTACTTGGTTTGGGATCCTGCCAACCCGGAAGCAACGGAAGCAGTCTGGGAATATGATGGACAGACGTATCCAAAAGTCAAAGCAGTCAATGGTCAGCTGGATACACTGAAGACAATCCTGAACTGGTCCGAAGATGCATTTGATGAAAATTATTTCGATGACAAAGAATATGTACCTGGCGATATCAGCTTAGTATCAAAAGCCGGTGTTCATGCTGAATACCTGCCAACACTGAAAGCTCTTAAAAAAGAGATTCAGGCCTATGTAAACTATGCAGATGCAAAGATTGCAGCTGGTGCAGAAGAAACTGATTTGACACTGTTCTCAACTGTGAACCTGCATATATTCCAGACATACTACGGCGGACTGCGTCAGAACAATGAGAAAACCGAATGGATTTACGGCGATTATGATAAAGTAGCTCAGTTCTGCGAAGAAGGATATGAGCTAAAGACATGGCTGGAAGACCAAGGTTCAAAATTCAATGATGGTGCCCAGATTACATTGATCGGTGCATTGTGGTATAGAGAGAATATCAACCAAGGCTGTGACATGGATGGCGATGGCGAACTGGATGCCCGCGGCAACTGGGGTACCTATTTCCTGCCTACCAAAACCACACTGCTGGAAACGTCTTCAACTGCTGCAGACAATAAGATCATGACTCGTACAACTGCTGACAGTCTATTGCTGGATGACAGCAAGAAAGTCGTTGGTGTGCATGCAGTACAGTATGATGGAACAGAAGTCATCGCACATGCAAATGAAGGTGTTATTATCGCAACTGGCGGATATGCAGCAAATATTGAAATGGTAGCTGCAGAAAATGATTATTGGGATTCTTCCTATATCACTGCCAGCACGCAGACTACCAACCGTTCAAGTCTGACCGGTTCAGGCATCGACATGGCTGAAGAAGCCGGAGCAGCAACTACAGGATTGGGATTCACACAGATGATGCCTATCTCCTGGGTAGACAATGGAGACCTTGCGTTCGGCAATGGTTTATACGGTGTATATATCAACCCGTCAACTGGAAAGAGATTCGTTGATGAATCTGCAGAACGTGATGTTCTGTCATTGGGTGAATTCCAGAACGGTGTTGAATCCAATGGTGTTCAAGGCGTATTCCTAGAATTCACAAATGCAGAGACTCCAATCACATTCCCTTATCCGTATGATACATATGACGGAACAAAAGTGGTTGAGCTTGGCAAAGATGATGTGGATGGAAGAGTCTACTTCGTTTCAAGTGCTGACGAACTGCAAAAAGTTCTAGATGAGTATGGAATGAAAGCCGATCCTGAAACCATCTATTCAACGATTGAAGCTTATGATAAATCAATCCTTGCAGATGAGCAGCCTAGTGACGGTGTTGCAAAGCATCAATCTACAGTGACTGTTGGAACGGTTGGAACAGATGGCAGCTACAGTCTAGATGGACAATTGCTGCGTGTCAGAGTCATGGCTCCATCTACTCACCATACAATGGGTGGCTTAACTGTTGATACTGAACGTCACGTATTGGATGGAAATAACAGCGCCATTTCTGGATTGTATGCAGCTGGTGAAGTAACTGGCGGTATTCATGGCGGCAATAGACTCGGTGGAAATGCTATTGTAGAAATCTTTGTTGCTGGAAGAACTGCTGTTCAGTCAATCGTTGCAGACAATAAATAATCGATAAGGAAAGCATGTCAAAGAAAACGGATCAGAGGATTGCCTCTTGATCCGTTTTTTGCTTGTTAGCGCCGCAGAATTGATTCATCATTCTCTTCTGTATCTGATATGTATCGTTCTGCCTTCATATGCATTCTCTCTTAGTTCTGCTATGTCCTTCTTCTGCCCTGATTGCATCAGCAATTCTCTTGCATCTCCATTGCAAACTTCAGTGCATTGCCTTCCTCATGAGTATCTGCACTATAGCATACGCAAAGCGGCAGCCTTATCGGCTGCCGCTCATGCATCATTCAATGCTTCTGTTTCTTCTGACAATCAGGACAGGTACCATAGTATACAGTTACATGACTGACATGGGAATATCCTGTTTTTTCTTGTGCATACTGATCATCAGCCATAGGTGCATGTTCCTCCATATCACAGATACGGCCGCATTCCACACAGACAAGATGGCTGTGATGATCCGTTCGCCAGTCAAATCGATTGCCGCTGCTGCCAGGCATCATAACATGACGGATCTGCCCCATTTCAGTTAATTGATTCAGATTGCGATAAACGGTAGCTCTGCTTATATGCGGATGTTCAGCATGAATCACACTGTAGATATCCTCTGCCTTTGGATGGGTACGTGATTGCATAACCGCATCCAATACAATCTGTCTCTGTTTTGTATTGCGCATCACAGTCTCCTTTCTTCTGTACATTATACAGATTTAGAAGATTCTGTCTTTATCTTTGATTACTTTTCTTTGACAATGCATGGCTTCTTGCATGTATCACAATCCATCATGCATGGCTCACTGTCATATTTTCCGCCTGGCATTGTAGCAGCGAGCAATGATTTCTGATCGCCTTTAGCCAGTTTCATGACATCTGCTTCCTTCAGTTTCAAAGCTTTTGTCATGCGCTTGCCGTAATCAGGATCTGCCCACATGCAGTGTACTGCATGACGGTATTTGATATACAGAGAGGTATGCGCAATATTCATTGCTGTATTGTTGATAAGCATTGTCTTCTGCTTAGCACTCATAACGCGATACAGGTCTCCACCTGCTCTGAAGCAGTCGTCTGTTGGATCATCTGCTGGATCATAGCGCCACATAGCACCTTCCAAATCCAGTGGCGGTTCAGCAACTTCTGGCTGAGCCATCCAATATCCCTGTGAGTTCGGTGTATAGGCAGGTGCTCCGCCATAGTTGGAATCTGTACGCATAGCACCATCACGATGGTAATCTGCAACATTGGCATGCTTTGCCTGGTTGACAGGTATCTGGTTGTAGTTGACACCTAAGCGATAGCGCTGTGCATCACCATAGACAAACAGTCTTCCCTGCAGGAACTTATCTGGTGAGAAGCCAATGCCTGGGACTATATGTGCCGGTGTGAATGCTGCCTGCTCTACTTCTGCAAAATAGTTATCCGGCCATCTGTTCAGTTCCAGTTCTCCAACTTCGATCAGAGGGAATTCCTTGTGCTTCCAGATCTTAGTAATATCAAACGGGTTCTCATAATGGTTCTTAGCCTGTTCTTCAGTCATGACCTGGATATACATCTTCCACTTCGGATAGTCTTTGTTCTTAATGGCATTGTATAGATCATGTCCAGAACTCTCACGATCCTTAGCATTGATTGCGGCTGCTTCCTCTTCAGTCAGATTCTTAATTCCCTGTTCTGTACGGAAATGGAACTTCACCCATACTCTTTCATTCTTCTTGTTATACATGGAGAATGTATGCTCTCCATAGAAATGCATATGACGGAATCCGTCAGGTATGCCGCGATCACTCATAACCACTGTTGTCTGGTGGAAGCACTCTGGCAGCATTGTCCAGAAATCCCAGTTGTTCTGTGCACTGCGCATGCCTGTTTCTGGATCTCTCTTAACTGCTCTGTTCAGATCTGGGAAGTTATGCACATCACGCACGAAGAATGTAGGTGTATTGTTTCCTACCAGATCCCAGTTTCCTTCTTTGGTATAGAACTTAACTGCAACACCGCGTATATCACGTTCTGCATCAGCTGCACCTCTTTCACCTGCAACTGTTGAAAAACGGATAAACAGGTCTGTCTTCTTGCCGATCTTTGAGAACATATCAGCCTTTGTATACTTTGTAATATCGTGTGTTACTGTGAAGGTACCATAAGCACCCCATCCCTTTGCATGCATTCTGCGCTCAGGAATCACTTCTCTGTCAAAATGTGCCAGCTTTTCGAGCAGCCAGACATCCTGCATCATCACTGGACCTCTTGGTCCAGCAGTAATTGAATGTTCGTTGTTGTCTACTGGAGCACCCACTTCATTAGTCAGTTTCTTGTACTTGTTCATACAAATACTCCTTCTGTCCTTATTAGGACTTTGTACTATTAATGCAATACGAAATAAAGAGAACGTCAACATAGGTGCAATTGTGGATCGTGTAACCTGATTGCGGAATACGCAATGAACTTCTTGACCGACTGTATGCGATCGATTCTCATGAAGTTGGAAGATGCTGTACCGTTTAGAAAGCAATTTTCAACCCGTGTGCGGTATTATGACCGCAGTCATCTTCCTTTATTGTGTCAATTATCCTTTGTAATCACATTCATATAAATAACCATTATAATCAATATGAGAATCAGTTCCCTCAGCCAGGTTTGCTAATTGTAATCCTACTGTAAGGGGCGCTGGTTCTCTTTTTGTTAATTCAAAATAGACTTTCTACAGGTATATCCATAACAAAAGCAGCACTGCAACGCCGACTAAGGAGTTAAGTACTGCTTGTCTACATAATATATCGCATAAATCAAAACTGTCAATGGTCCCATACATATAGGGAGTACGCTTCCACTAGTCTGAATTTGATCAGCTATTAGTAAGACAAATAAAAGGAGCCACGGTCATACAATCAAGTATCCTTTCATTTCTAACGTTAAAAGCAGCCATAACAGCTGCTCTTTGCATTCTCCAGATTCGAACTGGTATCTCCGCAGTGGATTTTTCAACCCATACATCACAGTGTAATACCCATATATACTATCGTGCAGAATATTCATAGCAAAGTATCATTGCATTATCAAGCCATCCATCGCCTTGATTTATATTATCTCTATGCATTTTTACCGCATATTTGTTCAAATATCCATTCATGTTTAGATATTTCAGAATTACGAAATTAAATCTATCATATCCTTTTATAAACAATTCTTCCGATGCATAATATACTCACGATCAATTGATCCCACTCTTATCGGCAGCTAGACCAGCAAAATTCAAACATATAAACAACGTGATGCTGCTAGCAAAAGCATTTTTCATTGTTATTTCCTAATATCCAATTTGCAAATCTCAAACACTTTTTTGAAAACATCATCACTTGTTAACCCTTCGTTCGAATCTAGGTATTCATTCAGTGCCTTGATATCTTTGTCTTTATTCACAATATAAAAAATGTTGTTGTAGAATTCAGGCTCATCCCATATTTTTTTTAATTTCTCAGCCACTATTTTTTTCATGTTCTTATTAATCCAGATGCATTATCCTTAATGTTTCCATAAATATTTCATAGTCTACTTTCGGTTTCTTCTCTTCAATATACTTATTCAATTTTCTAATGTTTTCTTCATTTTCAAGAATGTGAGGGATCCCAGAAATAAAATCACCAGTTATTTCAACACCACAAAGATAGTCCTTTAGACAATATGTAATGGCCTCCCAATAACTTGTCGTGTCGAGGATCATCCCG
>CALEMD010000274.1 GCA_937902945.1 uncultured Erysipelotrichaceae bacterium
GAGGTTGATGACCATAGACGTACCGAAACCATGAACCGGATCAAAGAGCTGCAGGACTTCATCGGAAAGCAGGAAACGAACATTACAGAATTTGACGAAGCTGATGTCTGGAAGCTCATCCAGAAGATCACCGTCTATGCGGATAAGTTCACCGTCGAATTCAAATCCGGGATCACAATCGACATCGAAGCATAAAAAGGCTCCTCGCCACTGAACTTAATCAGTAGTGAGGAGCCTTGGTGTGATCATACAAACTGGTTTTTTATGCTTTAGTTATCGGAATCCAAAGTTCCATTTTATAGTCTTTGCTATCCATATCACCTTCGTAATAATATTCAAAGTCAGGTTTCCCTGAATGGACATAGCCATGCTCAGGGAAGAATACTTCCATCGCATATTTCCACCCGTTATGAATGCAACCCGGAACACTTCCTTTTAATTCTACAACGGCATACTCCGCTTCTTCAACTTCCAATACATCTAAGCCCATGCTTCTTGCTTTGTCTGCATCAGTAACAACATAGCCTGCCATATAGTTTATTGTGCTTGGATTTTCCACATCATGGCAAACACCTACACTTTGACCGCTTCCCAAGCTTGCAAGTTCATCGTGGCTATATTTTTCATATAGCCTACCCCAGATACTCGGACATAATGATGAATTGATGTTTTGTTCATTTACCCCTGCAACCGTAAAGGCTTTTTTCTTTTGAATTGTAATGTTCATGCTTCTTCCTCCTCTTACACTAAGTGCTAATTGCACTCGTGAAACTAATTTGAACGGTTTCCCATTTCTCACCTCTGAAGGAGTAAATCCATGAAAATTCTTAAAAGCTGTTCCAAACGAATCTGATGACTCATATCCGAATTTGAAGGCAACATCAATAATCTTTTCATCCGTATCTCTTAAGACAACGGCTGCTTCCGTCAATCTTCTGCTTCTTAAATATTCTGAGAGCGTTGTTTCGGTCAGAATAGAAAATAAGCGGCTGAACATTGAATAAGAGTATCCTGATAATTGAGTTACTTTCTTTTCATCAATTTCATCATCAAGAACTGTTTCAAGATAATCAATCGCATTGTTAAACGACTTGATAATATTCATTTCGATTCCCCCTTCCCTTCGGTTTATTTTAGTATAGAGGAAGATTTCTTTTCCTACCCCACAATATCCGTACAAGTTTTATAGGTTTTATCTCATAAAATCTTATAGTTTGCTAAGCTCAACAAACTGGGATTTAATCGACTAATGCAACTGTATCCTTCATAATAGAGATAGATAAATCGGAGTTTATCTATCTTATTAAAGGTTATATAAGTTATTTTTCTATCTATTATTTTCTATCCATTTTACTAGATTTTTATCATTTCCGTTTTTTATTATATAATCAATAATCTTTTGATTTTTCATAATTTTAGTTACTAATGATTTATCAATTGAATCTAATAATTCCACCATTGATACTTTTGATAATGAGTTAATTCTTTTTAACATTTTTGTATCTTCTAATTTTCTTTTTGAATCTTCAACAGGATAGCCAATTCCAAATGGCAAATCAAATAAGGCTTCTAAGATATATCCTAGATTTACTTCTCCTGACCACCCGTAATTCAAACCAAGTGGAATAGACACTGCATTACCATCATTTATCCTTCCGAAGAGAAAGGCGTCTTGTGGTGTTGGTATATAGCCACAAATGACATCAGGCATATTATTACAAGCAAGCATCATTCCTTGTCCAGAAGAACAACCAGTCACTATAAAATCAATAGCTTTGCTAGAAAGTAATAATCCAATAAGAATTGAAATTTCAATATAAGAATAGTTTTCTTCGTCTTCTTCAAAGCAACCAAAATTAATGACATCATTTTGTTTTGATTTTTCTTTGGTTAGTTTATATAACACTTCATTTTTTGCAATCTGCGAACTTGCTTGTATAACACCTATCTTCATTCTTTATTTCTCCTCCACAAATTCCGATTAGTTGCTCTGACATCTATCTCACAGCCACAACTACCCGACATCTAACTCGGCAACTCAACATAACGACATCTAACTCGGCATCTCAACTCTCACACTTTTTTGATCCCAATTACCATAGACAAGTTACCGCAGAGTGAGTACCATCTCCACCTGCTTGAAACTACCTAAATCCAAAAAGTGCCTGAAATCAAGGGCTTTCGAGCTTATTCCACTCCAACCCTTGACATCAACACCACCGTCTCCACATGCATCGTTTACGGGTGCTGAAGGCAATTCCGTATCAGTCACAACTTCCGGAGAAGACAGTGCAGATTTCTTGCGTAAGTCAGTTCTGTATTTACTGCTATCAATACTTGTTGTAATTCCAATCTTAAATATAAATGTCAGTTTATAAGGGTCTGGTTTATTGTTTTCGTCATAGCCACCAACGATAACTTTTTCAACGATTGTTTCAAATAATGTTGGATCAAATTCTGTAAGCACCTTGTTTTCTTCAATCGCTTTTCTAAATTCCGATACCCTTTTAATCACCTCTTTCTTTAACATTGTCGAATCTGATAATGACTGTTTTTCCGCATCCAAGTAATTCAACTGTTGGATTATTGGTTTATGCTTGATATCGTATTCTTCATCAGTAATCTTTTTATCTACTAACAGATCAATCAATGTTGAATCTTTTCTCTTAAGCTCTGCAATTCTGTCATCAACATCTTCTAAATGCTTAACCTCACCATCATTTGATAAGGTTGTTTCGATTCTTTTCATTAACTTCTCATAAGCATTCGAATCGTTTGATGCAAGCGAAGTATACAGTCCCATGAATGCTTGCTCGATAAGTTTCTCTTCAACACCTTTACTTTTCTGGCAATATTTTTGTCCTTTTTTTACCGCCAGCTGACATTGCCAGATTGTCTTCTTGTGCGATGTTCCAGAATGCCAATTACGACGGGTCAATACATGATGACAATAGCCACATTCGAGTCTGCTTGAGAATGTATATTGTCTACTGTAATTGGTTCTAACTCCTGTTGTATCATTCACCCTAGGATGATTTCTTTTCTCAAGTATCTTTTGTACTTCATCGAACTCTTCTCGGCTGACAATTGCTTCGTGATGATTACGAATTAGGTATTTGTTTACCTCTCCATAATTTTTTAATCTTCTTTTGCTGATTGGATCAACTGTCATTGTTTTTCCGGACAACAAGTCTCCAACATATTTTTCATTTTTCAATATGCCAATGATTGTAGTGTCCGGCCATACTGATTTACCTCGCTTAGTCTTTTTCCCTTTTTGCTCAAGTTCACGCGAGATTGTTTGTGCACCAACACCTTCTAAATACCTTGCAAAAATATACCTAACGACTTCTGCTTCTTCGTGATTGACAGAAATGCTTTTCGTGACAGGATCATAATCATATCCCAAGCAACCGCTGAATCCGACAAGCTCTCCAGCTGCCATTTTATGGCTCAGCCCAGATTTTACATGATCTGATATATTTTGGACTTCTTGCTGAGCAACTGATGATAGAACTGTTAGAAGAAGTTCTCCATCCATTGATAACGTCCGGATGTTTTCTTCTTCAAAGAAGACTTCAACATTGTTGTCTTTCAACATTCTGACATGTTGCAAAGTATCTACTGTATTCCTTGCAAATCTAGATATGGATTTGCATATTACTAAATCAATTCTTCCTGCCAAGCAATCAGCAATCATTCTCTGGAACTGTTCTCTTTTATCTGTTGAAGTACCTGTAATAGCCGCATCAGCATAAATACCAGCAAATATCCAATCATCATGTTTTTTGATCAGTGATTCATAATATTCCTTCTGAGATTTATAGGAACTCATCTGCTCGTCAGAATCTGTCGAGACCCGGCAATACGCAGCCACCTTAAGCTTTCCACTATTTCTTTCAATTACTTTTCTTGTGGGAACTCCAGATCCTTTTATCAGTTCAACTTTTTGTCCGCCTTCATTCATAACATATCTCCTATGCTCATATTACACTATATCGTAGATACGTTCAATGATAATTCCTTCTTTTTTATAGGCGTTTACAATTTTCTTTTGAACTTTGTTATATTCCGATTCAGAAAGCAGTGCTCTTTTGTGAAGATAATTAAGCATAGTGAGCTCCGCTGTGAAGTCCAGCAGAGCATGTCCATCAACGGCAGTTATCCGATAATGTTTTCCGTCAATCATGCTGTTCATAGATGAAATTTAACATGCTGTTGAGCACTGTCCCTCTTCAGCTTGTACTTCTGTATCTCTTCTTCCGGATACATCCATCGCTTTGATACATGGTATCCTTTGATTTCTCCTTTTTGGCGTAGTGCTGCCACATGGTGCGTGGTGCACTTCAGAGCAAATGCAGTCTCCTCTGTCGTTAGCAAATTTATTTTCATCAGTCCCTCCATACCATCCTATAGTTCGTCTGCTTATGCATAATGCTGTTCTTTCCTTTTTGATTCATTAACATTGTAATGTCACGTCATAATAGACATATTACCCTAGTAGTCAAGAAAGAAGACTGCGAGGCAACTATTGTTTCATTTTCAACTGCATAGCAAGACGGATTATTTCATCCAATTCATATGTATCTCTATGATTCTTTGTAGATCCGCCTGTCAGCAAATAGTCTGATGAAACACCCAGCACCTGAGCTATGTTTATCAATAGATCTAGAGCCATGCTTCTTTCACCGTGCTCAATCTTTGATAAATGAGAGGAAGAACAGCCTACTCTTTGTGCCAGTTCAGAACAGCTCATTTTTTGTTCCATCCGACATGCATGTATTCTTTTCCCTATTGCAATCATGTCAAATCTCATAATCAGTTATACCTTTCATCGTCAACCTTTACTCAAGCAGATTCTACGGCCATAGAGATCTAATGTAATCGGACGCTTAGTGTCAAATATATGGCTATCCGTCCTGTTACAATCTAATAATTGCAAAACAGCTGGTACAGATTTGTACCAGCAAGTGCGTTTCTTTGGTAAGGTATACCCATTTTTATGGGTATATATGAATTGGGGCTTATCAATTACCGTAAATATAGAAAGATAAATAGCCCATGATCTCATACGAACCTCTAAAGAAAACGCTTAAGGCAAAGAATTTGACAAAATACTATCTGATAAAGCACGGTATTTCTAAAGGGACAATTGACCGCATGAATAAAAACGGCTATATCAGCTTGTATACTGTCGAAAAAATATGTGCAATTTTGGACTGTGATATGACGGGTGTTGTCAGCATAAGTGTTAAAAAGAGCAAATAAAATTATAGTTTGTTCAAACAGCCAGCAATAATCATAAAAGACTCAAGGTATGAATTCTATTTTGCTGTTTGAATGGCATTCATACCTTTTTGCATATTAAATTTGGGGGTTTTAATATGGGAAAGCTGCAGGCTCCTGCGATTCTAGAATTATTAGTTCAAGAATCTGACGAAAGTCATACTTTAGCTATGAGCAACTTGGTAAACGAATTGGATTTTCAGTATGGCATCACAGCTGAACGGCACTCACTGGGAAGAAAGATAAACAGCCTAAACGATGATTATGATATGGGCATTGAATATGACAATGCCGATAAAGGATATAGGCTTACAAAGCATCTATTTACACGTGCCGAACAGTTCATGCTTTGCAATGCACTGCACGCCGCAACATATGTAAATAAGAGTATTAGTGATGAACTAATCAAAAAGATTCTCAGCACTGGATCAAGATATTATAAAGCTGAATTTCAATCCATCATTTTCCATCCAAATCCAAGAAAAGTTGAGAATGAGCAACTTATGCAAAATATGGATACTGTAGAAGTTGCCATAATGAATGGTTACAAAATCTCATTTGATTACATGCATTATGAACTCGATATGCACATGCATATCAAAAATAAAGTTCCAATAATTGCTGAGCCAAGATATATAGCGTATCAAGGAGCACAAGCATATTTAATTATCACTGGTGGGCGACATAAAGGATTCATGGTATATAGGTTCGACAAAATTGCCAATGCTAAAATAATTAAAGAAAAAGTGTCCTATCTAGATTCCAATATGGATGCTTGCGAATTTTCCAACAGCAAATTGTTTATGTATACAGGAGACACTATGAATGTCACATTTAGAATCAAAAAAAGTAAGCTAGACCTCTTAGTAGATTCATTTGGATTAAACATCCATCCACACGAATACAACGATGAGCTCTATGAATGTACCGTAAAAACCACTGATAAAGCTGCCTTGATATTTGCACAGAAATATATAGATGTTGTGGAACTGGCTAGCCCTAGAGAATTGCGTGAAAAGATGCGTACATTGCTTAGCAAAGCTGCAGAAATGTATTCCAAATAATGTCGTCAAATTGATAGCTTTACAGCTTAGCATCTCATAATATCACATCGGAGGAACATTTCTATGTATCTTAAAGATGCTGTCGCATTACGGTTACAGGAGCTCTGTTCTGAACGTTGCATCACAATTCATGAGTTGAGTCTTATTACCGGTGTGTCCTATTCAACCCTGTATAATGCGGCGGCAGGAAAAACAGTTGTTATCCGGATGCACACCATAGAGAATATCTGTTTTGGTCTAGATATCTCAATAGCTGATTTCTTCAAATCCGGATATTTTTCACAGCACCTTGATTTATAAAACTATCTATCTGGGGTGTCACACCCAAAATGTCACATACGTTCGATTTGCAACATAATCAAGATGTCAGTGCACTGACCACATTCACCATTTATATTTGCTAATATTTCAATGGAGGTGGTCTGAAATGTACATGTATGAAGCTGTTGCAGACAGAATAAATGAAATCCATAAGGATAAGAATATATCAATCCGGCAGTTAAGTTCTGTGTCAAGAGTTCCATATTCAACCCTTTATGCCATCATAATGAAGAAGACAAAAGCCATAAAGATTGCGACATTGGGAAATATCATATATGGCCTAGGGGTGTCGCCAAGAGATTTTTTTGTCGATTCGACATTCGCTAAGGATTTTGAAAATTAGTAATTAAAAAGGTGAATACTTTTCAGCGGCCAGATAAGTAAGATTTTGTGTCAACATGCTAACGCATTAGCCGACTAATCTTAGACAATCTGATACTATGCTGATGGAGGTATTCACCTATGTATTTTCATGAAGCACTTGCTCAGCGAATAAATGAACTCAGAAATGATAAGAACATGTCAATATATAGCCTGGCTGTCAAATCAAATCTTCCATATTCGACAATGTACTATATTGTGACCGGAAAAACGAAAGCACCAATGATCCACACGTTAGATTACATTATTCATGGTCTAGAGATTTCGTATTGGGAGTTCTATGACACCGCATATTTTGATCAACATCTGCCCATATGTCCAGTGAACAGGCATCATAAAAGCACTAGTAAACGCCCTTGATCTTTCGCATTATTGCCCCACACTGCGGGCATCTTTCTTTTTCCATATTGGAATGATATCCACATGAAGAACATTTGCAACCAGGGAGGAATACCTCCCCTGTCACAGAGCTTTCATCTATTCGTGTATCATGGATCCAGTGAGGGATTGCTTGCTGCATGGCATCAAGTGTAGACTCCCCTTTTGAAACATGAACACCTTTCTTCACATCATTCATAAAGTTAGTTCCTTTTTTACTTAATCAGGCTTCAATTAAGCTCCGGCACAATCACCATAACTAAATTTGAACGTAATAGTACACTGTCACCTCATCGTCTGGTTTGAACCACATGGCTTTAGTGATGCTTGTTTGTTGATTAATCATCACTTTGGCAACATTGCCTGGTTTAATGCCAAAGCTAATTTTAGGAATAGCCATTTCTTTTTCAGCTATATTAGTAAAACCAAGATTCTGTAATTTGTCTTTAGAATCACTCAAACTGATGTCAACGAATGGTTTTGTTCCATTTATCAAGTTTATCTCGCCAGGATGTTCCAAAGCTATTTCCTCATCTGTTTTTGGTTCGTAGTACTTCATCAGTATGGTTGAGTCAAATTTGAACCAATCAGTTTCTGATATCTGTTTCCCATTAACTTCTAGCGATGTGATAGTGTTCGGTTTAATTTTCAAATCCGTCGACGTCTCTCTTTCAGATGTTATATTGGTGAAACCATCTGATTGTAAATAAGAAACTGCCTTTTCTGTATCCTTTCCAATAACATTGCTTAGGTTCAATTTAATAGGCAATTTATTGTTTGGATTATCTGGATTACTAAGATAATCTTGAATATTCCTAAACCTTTCAGTATTTGACCATTCTCTAATATCAAATGCTCTTACTGCATTCAAAGGATGATCGATTGAATTAAACAATAAAAACTCTAAAGACTTATTGAAGACATTGCCATTTACTAATTCTTTATAATCCTTTGCCTGGTTCAAGAATAGTTCCACATTTGCATCTGCCAAGATGTCTTTATCATATCCTGCTAGACGCATACAAGTCTCAATCATCTTGTCAGGATTACCGTCACAAATTGCTGCAGCTCTATCAGCTGAAAATTCGCTGCATCTCATCCAATACGCAAATGCCATCTGTATAGGATATATAGCAAGTGTGCCTATACCCGACAAGAAATTTGCAGCACCATTCAGTACCAAATTTCCCATTGTTGTGTATAGCGTGTGATGGCAAGCAATATGTCCACATTCATGTGCCAGAACAGTCGGAATCAATTCATCAGGCAGTGTTTCTAATAATCCTGATGTAATGACAATATAAGGGTGCGTATCACCATATGTCCATGAGTTAGGAACCACATCTAAAGTAATATACAATTCCGGAACTTCGATGCCGAGTTTCTCACATATTGGTGGCAATAAATTGTAATATTTATCCATCTGCCCATTGCCCAGTTTTAAGTTGCTGGACATATTAACAATCTTTTGTTCTTTTTCACTCCAGACACTCATAAAAGCTTTAACAAGCTGGTTAAAACCAGGTATAGCTTTAAGTGCATCTAATGCCGCCTTATCCGAGTCATGAATAAACAGTTCCGAATCAACTTTCATAAAATCTCTCCTTTTTTGTTTAGATCAGACATTCAAATAAAATTAACTAAAGGCTTTCATAATATGAACGAATCTTTTTGAGGCTTCATCAGGAAGTGTGGGCAGGAATGAGTCTTTGATATGGCAGCAGGACAGAGATATCTGAACATCTCAACATGACCATATCAAGTAAGTTGTCTATGTTTCTGAAACCGTATGCCAATCGTACAGTCAGCTTGATCTTGTTGTTCGTTGCCTCTATGCGTGCATTGGAAAGATGATACCTGGCAGTATTGATGATCGCCTCATAATGTCTCCTGATCTTCTTCTGCAGTTCATAAATCGGCTTGATCTGTGAATGCGATGCCTTCCACAGCCAGTCCTTCAATGATCCTTCGAGCTCTTCCAGGGGAAGGTGGATCAGTGTCCGCAGATACTCCTTCAGCTGGTAGGCCTTATATAGTTTCCTGTCTGTCTTGGCAATGAATTCCAATTTTGCCTTCTGCCTCGCCGTAAGGTTCTCAGGAGCCTTCCCAAGAGTGAACTTTGTGTTCTTGATCTGGTCTGCTGTCCTGTCTTTCTCTTCGCCTTTCTTTGGCCTTCCACGGCCCTTCTTCGGCTCATGATTGTTTGCACGTGCACGCTGCCATGCCTCTGTCCGTACTTCATCTATCGCTGCCTGTGCCCATTCCACCATGTGATAGCTGTCCAGGCACCGATGTGCACTGGGGATATATTCCTCCATCGTCTCGCTGATCCATCTGGCACCGTCAGCTGTGACGCATTCGATCGATGCACGCTGTTCTTCACTGAGCTGTTCAAAGAATCCCCGCAGCACTTCCTTGCCATGTCTCTCATGTACCCATATGACGCTGTTGGTGTCATGGTCAACGATGACGGTGATGTACTTGTGGCCTTTCTTATAGCTCGTCTCATCGATGCCGATGTGCTTCAGACCATTGAAACGGTGCTCTGGACATGGGTCCGCATCCTTCCTGTATCTGGAGATGATAGGCCCGATGGTGTTCCATGCGATCCGCATGTACGTGGATACCGCAGTCTTGGGAAGATACAGCGCCATCCATGCAGCAGTGTTCTCAAAGTCCCTTGTGAAGGATGAATGATGCCGTGCCCAGGGGACATATTCCGTGAGTACTCCATGGACAGGGCATTCGATCCTGTGCACCGGTGCTTCAAGGAATACCTTTGTATATCCCATGTCCAGAGATCTCCACTTGCGGGTCTCTAGAGAATCGTAGTATGAGCATTTCTTCTGGCATACTGGACACAGGCACTGCTGTCCCTTTGTAGGATGCACAGAGATGGTGAATCTATCATCTTCCGCGCAATATTTATAAGAATCTATCACAATGTTCTTGACGCGGAGGAGCTGCTTGATTAAAGTTTTGTTGGGCATGGTTTTACTCCTTATTACTCGCAAGAATAAGTATAAAATCCCATGCCCATTTTTAATAGGTATAAATCAAGTGCAGATATAGATATTTACTGCTCATTCATCATTTCTGTTACCCACAAGTGTTGATGAAGAGCCATCTTTTTAGCCATTAAAACCCTACGCATTTGTAAAAATTCTTGAAAGTTGCTGTCGTCCATATGGAATACATCTTCTGGAACACTATTTACTTCAAGATTATGCATCAATAGTTCTTTATCAGTGATGGAGCCGCAAGTTATTATCTTTGTATCACACTGAGTAAGTGCTTCGGTGAAATATTCTTTTGGTGCTTTTTTCCCAATTGACTTATTAACCTGAGTATCTAAGAAAGCATAGTTTGCATCTTGATTATATGAGCTCTTCTCAAAGTGCTTCGCTTTCAGATATTCTTTAGGGAATATATGGTGAATATCACCTGCCATCTCTATCAGATCTCGAACAAGAATATTGTTTGACAGCAGTGAAACATCCTTCATTGCCACCTGAGCTGCTAAATAAACAAGGTATGTTGGATTATTAACAGATGTCTGTTCCAAATCCTGTGGTACAGCAATGTTCCAGAATGTATCAGATAAAGTAGCACTTTCGATGTTCTCAAGAGTTTTAACAACACCGTTTTCATGGATGAGTCTTATATCACGAGAAAACGATGTTTCTGGCGAGCTGCTATATCTGCCAGTCAGAACTGACAGAACATACCACCTCTGAACAATTCGCTTTACCTCACCAGTTGAAATCTCCTTGCTTTGAGTAAGAATCAAATAAAGGGTATATGCAAAATCGAGAGCCATTTTCGAATTAACAAGTTTCGATGATACAAAACCCGCACTCTTAATAGCAACCATAAAATTCTTAAAATTATATTCATTCACTACGTCTAACACACCATCAATGATCTTCTGATATGTATCTGCAGTAATCTCTTGTTTATATTCCTGTGTTTCAAAATCGCGTCCTGATAAAAGGCTTACAAGATCAGCAAGTTTCGCTCTAGGATATTTATGCATAAATGCAACACGTAACACATCATCACATTCCATGTCGTAGACATCATCTGTTTCGTTTTTCAACCATTCAATCTTTCTAAAGTAATCCGTTGCTGCAAACTCTGTATCGTCGTTTACAATCTGCTGACAGAAAGCAGGTTCTACGCAAAGATGTGAAAAGTAATCAATGGCTTTACGGAGCATATTTCCACCATACTCTTCATCTGCCGCAATTTTTGACATAACGAAGTCGCCTTGGCTTAGTGACGTTCCTTTAGAATTAATACGAATAAAGATATCCGTTACAATATCAATATCAAGTTGATCAGATAGATCAATCACCCCTATAGATCTGTTACCTATGGCTCTTAGCTTTGTAAGGATTGCACCCATCTGCCTAGTAGACATCTCAGGATTTTCATCACAATAATGGAGAGTAAATTCAACTTGATCAAAATCATTTTTGAACACATCGGCTATATCAGCAATCCACCGTTTACTCTTCAAATGACTCTGATCCTGCACTTCAAATATCTCTGCATCTTCATCATCTGAGAATGCCTGAAAAGGATCAAAAGCAATTTTGACTCTCTCCTTTTTATAATCACTATTTATAACAGGTATACCCGCAATAGCCGTCATGAGTGCCGTAACACGTTGCTGACCATCAATTAAGATTTTCTTTCCGCTTGACATAGTGCCATCTTTGAGCCTGATATTTGGATTTTTCCAAATAATTAGATATCCGGTCGGATATCCTTTATATAAAGAGTCAAGTAAATCGCGGACCTGTTTTTTCTTCCAGACGAAAGGACGCTGGATTTCTGGAATTGCAATATCTCCAGATGCTATGTTCCCTAGTATTGCACTAACGGTAATTGAACTAGGCGTATATTTTTCGACTTCCATTGCATTTCTCCCCCCCTATTTGTAAGAGCACTGTCGAAAAGCCTGTAGGCCAGTAAGCAGTGCTCTTTTCTTCTGGCT
>CALEMD010000275.1 GCA_937902945.1 uncultured Erysipelotrichaceae bacterium
ATGAATCAGCCGTTTGTCATGTATTCCGGAATACATGACAAACGGCTGATTCATGCCTGTCATTCGGATCCCATATCCCCAGCGTGTGCGATACATGAAATACCACGTCAATAGAATACAGACAAGTGCAACAATGAATCCGACTGAAAGACCGGACCCGTTATCTACCAGCTGTGTAAGAATGGCATTTGACTGATATGGAAAGGTCTGTGTACTTCCCTTGCTGGTGTCTGCTAGATGTGCATTCATCTGATAGTCGATGAAATACATAATGACATAGTTCAGCATCAGGGAGTTAACCATTTCTGAAACTCCAAGCTTTGCTTTCAGCACTGCTGGTATCAGCATAACTGCTGCTACGCACAGTCCCCCGGCAAGAACAGCTACAATTGGAAGCAATGCTCCTGGCAGCTTTACATATACTGCAATAATACCGGTAACAAATGCACCCAGCATAATGCCGCCTTCAGCACCTAAGTTAAACTGATTGGCAGAGAACATAACACAGGTTGCTAAACCCGTGAATACAATTGGAATCATTCCGGCCAGTATATCTGTAATGCCCTTCACGTTGACTGATCCGTTATTCTTGATGATTGGACTTATCAGCATTGTTTTAAGTGCTTCCAGACTTGCCGATATTTTTGCAGCAAATGTCGGTGCATCAGAGCTCAGAAAAACAAGTATCAGAGTTACTAAAAGAGCAATTCCAAGTGCGCAGGCACCGCGGATGATGCTGAATTTCATACTGTTTTTCTTATTCATGACATACACCGCCAATCTCTTCTGCAGACTGATGTTCCAGTCCTAACATATACTTGCCCATCTGTTCATCACTCAGTTTAGATGTATCATCAAAGTAAGCGGCAATATGACCAGAGCACATGATAATCAGGCTGTCTGACAATTCAATTACTTCATTCAGATCCGCAGAAATCAGAAGGACTGCAATTCCAGATCGGGATAGTTCAACTAGCTTTTTGCGGATAAATTCAGTTGCGCCGACATCAATTCCACGAGTTGGCTGATCGGCAATAATCAGCTGAGGATTATTGGAGAATTCACGCGCGACAACGACTTTCTGAATATTGCCTCCGGACAGATTGTTTACTTTCTGATCTCTTGACTTGCATAGTACCGTATAATCTTTGATCAGCTTGTCTGATTCTTTGTGAATTTCTGACATGTTGAAAAGAATTCCTTTATTCAATCGCGGATTGCTGCAGCGATCACTTATAAGATTCTCTTCGATGGTCGCCTGTCCGGCAATGCCGTACAGCATTCTGTCTTCCGGAACTAGAGCAATATGATTCTCACGCAGTTCATGCTGTGACATTCCCACCGTATTCCTGCCATTGACTTCAATAGTTCCAGCGTTAGGTGTATTGAATCCAAACAGCATATCAACCAGTTCTTTCTGACCATTGCCTTCAACTCCGGCAATTCCCAGAATTTCACCTTTGCGAACATCGAAAGAAACCTTGTCAATCATCTTCTTGCCCCAGTCATTGACATATTCAATATCTCTGACTTTCAGCACTGTATCTGTCGGCACAGCTTTATCTTTCTGAACATTCAGAATAACATCGCGGCCGACCATCAGCTTTGAGATTTTTTCTTCATTCTCATCAGCTGTATTATAGACACCCATGCATCTGCCCCCACGCAGAATAGTCATGCGATCTGTAATTTCCATGATTTCATTCAGTTTATGCGAAATGAAAACCAGAGTGAACCCCTGTGCTTTCAGATTCTTCAATTCTTTGAAAAGTTCTATCGTTTCCTGTGTTGTCAGTACGGCAGTAGGTTCATCAAGAATCAGAATTTTAGCACCGCGTACCAATGCTTTAAGGATTTCCACTTTCTGTTTCATTCCAACTGGAATATCCATAACTTTTGCATTTGGATCTACTTCAAGATTGTATTTTTCCGAAAACTCTTTTGTGATCTCAACGGCCTTCTTATAGTCAACCAGACCGCCTTTTTTTGTCGGCACCATGCCAAGAACGATATTCTCAGCAACAGTAAGGCTTGGCACCAGCATAAAATGCTGATGTACCATGCCAACGCCATGTGCCAGTGCGACATTCGGAGAAGTCAGGTTAACTTTTTCCCCATTTACCCAGATTTCACCAGAGGTTGGCTGTTCAAGTCCGAACAGGATCTTCATCAAAGTCGATTTTCCGGCCCCATTTTCTCCCATCAATGCATGGATTTCACCTTTTCTTACATCAAAGTCCACATCCTGATTGGCAACGATTCCGTTTGAATAGATCTTGGTGATTTTCTTCATCTGGATGGCATATTCTTCACTCATTGCTATTGCCCTCCATTATCTCCCTTATTTATGAATCAAACAGGGAGCCTTTCGGCCCCCTGTCTTCATGCCTTCGATTATTTTATTTACTGAGCATTCGGTGCAACAGAATCACGCAGTTTCTGCGCTGCTTCATTGCCGCCTTCATCCAGTGCTGAGTCAACCTTGATAGTACCATTAGAAATACCATCAATAGCAGCCTGCACTGCAGCCTTTGTATCAGCTGATGCATACGTATCGTAGTTCTTATCTGTAACGATTCCTACGCCGCCTTCAGCAAGACCAAGAGAAATCTTTTCACCATAGTGTTCATTTCCTGCATCGAGTTCATCAAAGAACCAAATCAGAGAATTGCCTATGTTCTTGAGTCCGGAAGTCAGAGTGATAGCTGCGAGGTCTTTAGACAGAGTGAGTTCCTGATCGGAGTCAACACCGATGAACCATCCAGCACCTGTATCAAGAATTGATTCAGCAGCACCATTGCCGGCATTTCCTGCAACACCCCAGATGATATCGCACTTGCTGTCGTTGACCATGCTGTATCCATATTCCTTAGCCTTAGCTGTATCAACATAGTCAGAAGTGTAACGGGCATCGATCTTCATGTCAGGATCAACAGCCTGTGCACCTTCGATATATCCATACAGGAAGTCATTGATAACCGGTGAATCAAATCCGCCGACAAATCCTATGACCTTGTCTGCATTGATATTAGCAAGATTGGTATCCATTGTTGACATAGCAGCGAAAGTACCGATGATATATCCAAGTTCATTCTGCTTGTAAACGATGTTGCAAACGTTTGCATCTTGAGTTGCATATGTATCATCATCAAAGATTACATACTTCTGATCTGGATACTTTTCAGCTACTTCTTTCAGATAGTCAGGCATCTGATACGTTCCGACAACGATAACATCATAGCTTCCCTCGTCAGATACATCGTACAGAGTCTGCAGCCACTTTGGCTTATCAGAGTCTGTTCCGCCCATTTCGATGGTTTTCAGAGTGATGCGTCCATCTTTCTGCAGTGTTTCCAGTCCAGTTTCAGCAGAATCAAAGAAGGACTTGTCTCCCAGATTTCCGTTGACTAGATAGGCAACATTGTAAGTCTTTGCTGCTGCGGCTGATGATTCACCAGCTGCTGCTGTGGCTGCTGCTGTTGCTGCTGATGATGATGAAGATGAGCAGCCAACAAGTGAAGCGGCCATAGCCAATGCCATTAATCCACTAAATACTTTTTTCATTCTTTCTCTCCCTTTTCTTTTCGCATTCTGAAGACGCTGAAATTGACTTCTTTTGATAATGATCTTTTCAGCGATTCATGAATACGCTTTCATATAATTAATTTACCTACTTTCACACGCCATGTCAATCACCATTGCTATACATTTCTATCGATTTGAATGCGATTTCTCCGCATTCAAAAATTGTGCTACCATGAATGCAAAAGAAAGGTAAATTCTGCATATGACAACTTATCCATTCCCTAAAATTGACCTTCACTGCCATCTTGACGGTTCATTCCGTCCGGAAACCCTTTATGAATTCGCTTCTAAGTATTCCATTGCCATGCCGGCTGAGGATGTTGAATCATACAAAGCTCTGATCCGACATTTAGCCAATGCAGGTTCTGTCAATGAATATCTGAAAATGTTCACAGATCCAATCAAATGCATGCAGACAGAAGAAGCTCTTTCACGCTTCACCTATGAATTGATCGAAGATCTAGCTCATCAGGGACTTGCATATGCGGAGATCCGATTTGCTCCGCAGCTTCATACCAATTCTGGATTAAGCCAGGATGAAGTTATTCAGGCAGTCCTCAATGGCCGCAATGCTGCCATGAAAGCATACCCTGAAATCCATATTGGATTGATTGCTTGCATGATGTGTATTGGCAATGAATCAGTCAACTGGGATCAGAACATGCAGACTGTCATCAGTGCTTCTCATTTCATTGGCAAAGAAACAGGCCTCTATGCCATTGATTTAGCCGGTGCTGAAGGTATTGTTCCCCTTTCCAATTTTGCCCCGCTTTTTGAAAAGGCAAAAGAGCTGAACCTTCCTTTTACATGCCATGCCGGCGATTCCCAAGGCCCGCAGACAGTAAAAGATGCCATGGCTTTCGGTTCAAAACGCATCGGTCATGGACATCATATTTATTTTGATCCGGCACTCTGCCGGCAGGCAGCAGAGGATGGGATCACACTGGAAATCTGCCCTACTTCCAATGTCCAATGCATGACTGTTCCAAGCTATGAAGAACACCCTGCTAAGAATCTTCTCGAGATGGGACTTCATGTCACAATCAATACCGACAACAGATTTCTAGCCGGAGTCACTCTGGATTCTGAATACGATCATTGCCTGAATTAGATGGGTTTTTCAAAGCAGGATCTGATCCGCATGAATCTGAATTCCATTGAGGCTGCTTTCTGCCCTAAAGAGGTAAAGCAGCCGATCCGTGAAAAACTTACAGCTCTGCTTTAGTTATTTCGCGTTTTGAAATCGATACAGTGCTTCAAGTGCGGTGAGGATTTCATGTTCCTCACCTTTTTTTGTGAGATCTGCACCGTTCTGATAATTACCTACAGAATCCGCTGAATCCGCATCGGACAGAACCACATTGTTCAGAATGGATGCAGTATGCATTCCGCGAATCCGTCCAACCGTAAACAATGCTGCGCTTTCAAAATCGGATCCTAGAACGCCTAATGAAGCCCATTTTGCTTCTTCCTCTTCATTGGTATCTGTGTAAAACGTCTCATGGCTGTGAATAATGCCTACATGGTGTGCAAAACCGAAGTCCCTTGCTGACTGGATAACATCATTCAGCAGGAATGGATCCGGCACCGCCGGATATATCTCCTTTACATAAGCCTTAGAAGCACCGTCATCTCTGATGGCACCGCATCCAATTACCAGATCACCAAGTCCGATGCCTTTCTGAAGAGCTCCGCAGGATCCTATTCGGACTAATGAATCCAGTCCGATATGATGAAGTTCCTCTACTGCAATTGAGGAAGAGGATCCTCCCATTCCTGTCGAAATGGCTATTACGGGCATCTCTTTATAGGTGCCAATCAAAGAACGGTATTCCCTGTTGTATGCCAATTCTTTGGGATTCTGCAGAAATTCTGCAATAACCTCCACTCTTGCCGGATCTCCAGGCAAAAGTGCACATTTGGCGCTGACTGATTCATCTAACTGAATATGCGGCTGTTTCATTGCGTTTTTCTCCTTATCTTTTTACATCATATACCATTTGTATTTTCTCAGCACCGTATATAACAAAATGCAAGTCTGCACATGCAATGCTATAATCATATTCATAAAGGAGTATATCTATGAAATACATGAAACGTGGAAAGACAGATATCAATGTCTCTGTGATCGGTTTTGGCACATGGGGTCTTGGCGGAGGCAATGTATGGTCAGACATGAAGCCAGACGCTGTGCAGACTTCTGCTCTTCTAGATGAAGCTGAAGCTCTAGGCATCAATTATATTGATACCGCTCCGGTTTACGGCATGGGTACCTCTGAGAAACTGCTTGCAGAAGCGCTGAATGGAAGAAGAGATCATTTTATTCTGCAGACTAAATGCTCGCTTAACTGGCGCAATGAAGGCGGAAATTTCCACTATGAACGTGACGGCTATACAGTTAATAATGACACTCGTGCCACAGCAGTGCGCAAAGATGTTGAGGATTCCCTAACCCGTCTTCATACGGATTATATTGATGTTCTTGCTGTGCATTATGTATGCCATTCCTGGCCTGTTCAGGAAACAATGGAAGCTCTCAGTCAATTGAAAAAGGAAGGAAAAATCAGAGCCATTGCGCTTTCAAATTCACAGCCGGCTGATCTTGATGAATACCAGAAATACGGAACGATTGCTGCCGTGCAGGAGCAATTCAGCCTAATAAGTCCTCAGCACGGAAATGAGTACTTTGATACCTGCAGAAAATATGGCACTGCATTTCAGGGATACGGAATTCTCGAAGAAGGTTTTCTGACTTCATCTGATTATGCCGACAGAGAATTTCCGGCAAGTGATGTCCGCGGGCAGATGCCTTGGACACATGATCCGCAGAAAGCAGCTCTGCATAAACTGTTCGAAAGCACTTTGATACCGATGAGCCGTGCACATCACTGCTCTGTTTCCAATCTCGTACAGGCATGGACTCTCAAGCAGTATCCAGATCTTAATCTTCTAACCGGTTTCCGCCATGCTGAAACAATGCGTGATACTGTCAAATGCCTTGATATTTCTCTCAGTGAACAGGAACTGCTCTCAATCACCAATGCCGCACACTTAGTACAGCAGTAGAATCAATACAGCAAAAAGATATACTGAACTCACAGTATATCTTTTTCATTTCTTCAATCTTATCTGTTTATTTCAAATTTTTGCAAAGATCAACGCCGCGGCTTGTTCCAATGCGATCGGCACCTGCCTCTATCATTGCCTTCATGTCATCAGCATTGCGAACACCGCCCGCTGCTTTAACACGGATTCTGCTGCCTACAGTTTTCTTCAGCAATGCGACATCTGCGACTGTTGCCCCTGATGCAGAAAATCCTGTACTGGTTTTAACAAAATCTGCACCGGCATTTTCAATGTCAATGCATGCCTGTATTTTTTCTTCATCACTCAGAAGACAGGTCTCAATTATGACTTTCAGAACATGATTTCCAACCGCCTGCTTAACAGCAGCAATTTCATCAGTTACATAATCATTTCGGCCATCCTTAAGCATACCGATATTCAGAACCATATCCACTTCATCTGCACCCTTGCAGACTGCATCTGCCGCTTCAGCAGCCTTAGCCTCAGATGTCATTGCTCCAAGCGGGAATCCAATGACCGTACATACCTTTACATCACTGCATTCGAGGCATTTTTTAGCCGTCTCAATCCAGCATGGATTGATGCATACAGTTGCAAAATCATATTCACGTGCCTCTGCACATAGCTGCTCTATCTGTTCCTTAACAGCATCTGCTTTAAGCAGTGTGTGATCAATATACTTACTCATCTTCATAACCTAAGTCTCCCTTCTGATTGAAATAGTATTTCTGCAGTACTTCTCTTGCAATGGCATTGTCACCTTCATACGGTTCTCTTCCAAATTCTCTGTATATGAATTTTTCATCGCCTTTGCCCATGATAATGATTGTATCGTTGCAGCTCGCCAATTCCACTGCCTGTCGAATTGCATCGTATCTGTCTTCAATGATTACAAAGTTCTTTTTTTTGATTCCGGAAGCAATCTGCTTGGCAATATCAATTGGTTTTTCATCGCGCGGGTCATCTTCAGTAAGAATAATCATATCACAGTACTTATCTAGAATGTTCCCGAAGATAGGTCTTTTTGCAGTATCTCTCTTGCCGGCAGATCCAGTGATTGCAATGATTCGTTTCCCTTTAGGTGTTATTGCAGATGCATATCTGCACAGCTGTTCTATTCCATCGGGTGTATGGGCAAAATCGACAATGATGTTGAAAGGCTGTCCTTCATCAATGCGTTCCATACGGCCTTCAATCTGCTTGAGGGTACGGATGCCAGCCATCATTTTTTCCATTGGAACACCGCGGCAGTTCAATGCTGCAAGTGCAGCAACAAGATTGTAAATGTTAAATCGAGCAACCAGATTTGTTTCCAGTTCATATTCACTGCCATGCACTTTAAGCGTAAAGATTGTTTTATCCTTCAGCAATTGAAATCTCGTCACCTGATAATCCGCTTCATGATCAATGCCATATGTGACTATTCTGCCTGGACAGTCCTTTACCATTTTCATTCCATACGGATCGTCTGCATTGGTGATTGCAAAGCATTCTGGTTTCACATGATCAAACAGCTTCTTTTTTGCCTGAAAGTAATTTTCCATAGTGCCGTGATAATCCAGATGATCATGCGTTAGATTCGTGAATATCACTGCATCAAAATCAATGCTCCCTACTCGGTTCTGCTCGATGCCAATTGAAGATACTTCCAGCGCGCAGTTCTGTATACCCGCATCTACCATGTCTTTTAGAATTCCATGCAGGTCATCAATCTCCGGAGTCGTTAATAGCGGCGGAAGCTTTACATTCCCATATTCAATGGCAATCGTTCCAATATAACCGGTAGGCGATATTGGATCGAGCAAATCTCGTATCAGACAGGCAATAGAACTCTTTCCGTTTGTGCCGGTTACTCCAAACATCTGCAGAGCGTGTGATGGATGATTGTAGAATGCATCTGCCACACGATTGAATACGCTCAGAACATCCTTTACTTTGATGTATACAATGCCATCCTGCATGCTGTCAACCGGTTCACTGTGAATGATTACCTTTGCACCATTGCTGATTGCCTGATCGATAAAGCGATGTCCGTCAAACATCATTCCGCGGACACAGAAAAATATGGAGTCAGGTCTTTTCTTGCGGCTGTCTGCCATCAGACTCTTTACTTCAACATCCGGTACATTATTGAACAGTTCATTCAGTTTCATCTGCATTCACTCTTTCTGCTATCAATTCCAGACCGTTTCTTTCCAATATTCGAGCATCAGCCATTTCTCCATGTCTGCACTCTCCCTTGATATATACGGGTAGATATTCAGAAGAATGTCCGAATGTTTTCCCGGATTCAGCTGTTTCACACATAACTTCTACGTTCTTATTCAGGAATGTATCCATATAAAATGCATACAGCTGACTGGAAAGATCTATGCATTTCCGTGCTCTTTCTTTTCTGATCTGCGGATCAATCTGGTCCGTTCTCGCCGCCGCTGCAGTTCCCTCTCGTTCTGAATATGGGAACACATGCAGGAAAGAAAAGCGGCACTTCTTCAGGAAATCATATGTTTCCTGAAATTCTTCTTCAGTCTCTCCAGGAAAGCCTGTGATCAGATCTGTAGAAATAGATATTCCCGGAAGTGTCTTTCGAATCGTTTCTATTCTATCATAATATGTTTCTGTATCATATGGACGTCCCATACGCTTCAGGACGCTGCTGCATCCAGACTGCAGCGGAATATGCAGATGCCGGGCAACACGCCTGTCATTCTGCATCAGTTCTATCAGTCCATCATCAATTTCATTCAGTTCAATACTGGATATGCGCAGCCTCTGCAGCTGATCTGCAGCCGCAAGCATGCGCTTCATAATCTCCGCCAGAGTGATCCCGTATTCTTTTCCATATCTTCCAGTATGAATTCCAGCCAGAACAATTTCATGATTGTTCTGTGAAAGTCTGACGGCTTCGTCTATTGCCATCTCCGGTGTCATCGAACGTTCTCTGCCTCTAGCATATGGAATAATGCAGTAAGAGCAGAACTGATTGCATCCATCCTGAATCCGCAGGCTTGCCCTTGTTCTAGATTCAAAATGATCCAGGGTCATAGGTTCAAAAGACGGAACTTCTGACATCTCAGTTCTTATAATATTCTTATGGTTCTGCATATACTGATCAATCATATCCGGGATTTCCAGCTTATGCTCAGTACCGACAAGCAGATCTGCTTCCGGCATATGTTCGGCATCTATCTGCACATAGCATCCTACCGCGGCAATAATTCCATTTGGATTCAGCCTTCTTGCCTGATGCAGCATTTTTCTGCTTTTCTGTGCGGCCATATTTGTAACTGCGCATGTGAAAATGAGCGTGATATCCGCAGGTTCATTGCGTTCTACTCTTTGATATCCACGCTTTTCAAGTGCATTTGCTATGCTCTCAGCTTCAAACGAATTCACCTTGCAGCCAAGATTCATTACAGTAAACTTCATCTGTTCACTCTCTCTATCAGCTCTGAAGCAACACTGCATACATAAACAGCAGCGGTTTCTGAACGAAGTATTCTTGACCCAAGATCTATCGACATAAAGCCATTATCTGAGAGCATTCTTACTTCCTCTTCACTGAAGCCGCCTTCCGGTCCTATTGCTATACTGCAGGAAGCTCTGCCATCAAATACTTCACTGAGCATTTCAGCTTCAATACCTGCTTTTTCATATGCCGCATAGTTATGCTCACTAGCATACTGTGAAATCTTCGTCAGACTGCAGGGATCCATCAATTCAGGCACTTTATTCCTTTTGCACTGCTGACTCGCTTCCATAAGAATCGTATTCCATCGCTGGTATACTTTCTCTTTCTTATCGCTGCTGATCCGATATACACAGCGGCTGCTTTCTAAAGGTACAATCCTGTTCACACCAAGTTCTGCTGCTTTCTGCAGGATCCATTCAAAGCGGGTACGTTCGATTAATGATGCAATCAGCGTAATTGGATACTGCAGTTCATGCATGGATGAATCTTCACTCAGAACTTCTGCAGTATATCCTTCGCTTCCAGCAGAAACTTCCGCAAGAAAAGCACGTCCGCCATAAACAAGACGTACTGTTTCCTTTTTGATGCGCAGGACACGCAGATGATGCTGCTGCTCTTTTGTAAAGATTACAGGCTGTCTTATATGAATCGGTGTATCTATAAAGTACTGCTGCATATGCTTATTCGTCTTCCTGTTCTGCTTCATCACCAGGATGAATCTGGACCTTTATTTCAAGCACTTTTCTCTGATCTGCCTTTGTCACTTCCACATCAAGATTTTCAAAATGGAATTTTTCACCTGCCTGCGGAATACGATCCAGTTCATGAATCACCCAGCCGGATACCGTAATGAAATCATACTCTTCATCAGGTTCACGCACACCAAAGCGTTCGAACATATCATCAATATCTGCATCGCATCTGACTAGATACGTATGATCATCTATCTTTTTATAGTATTCACGCACTGTATCATGCTCATCCCAGATTTCTCCGACAAGTTCTTCAATGATATCTTCCATAGTAATAATTCCCTGTGTGCCGCCGTATTCATCCAGCACAACAGCAAGATGAAGCTTAGCTTTCTGCAGCTGTTTCAGCAATGTCGATATCTTGATATTCGGACTTGTATAGACCACCGGTTTGATAATCCGGCGGATCGGTCCTTCTTCCTGATAATAGAGATTGTAGAAGTCTTTCTCATGTATGACACCGACAATATTATCGATTGAATTCTCATATACAGGCAATCGCGAAAAAGAGTTCATGCGGAATACTTTCTCAATATTCTGATTTGGTGATGCTATATCAACTGCAACAATATCAACACGAGGTGTCAGCACATCCTTAACATCAAGATCATTGAATTCAATCGCTGCGGATATCAGATCACTTTCATGTGCTTCAAGATCTCCCTCTTTTTCAGCTTCATCCACCATTGTAATGAGCTCATCCGCAATATCTGAATCATCTTCATCTACATGAACAAGCTTACGGACAAGAACCTTCCATCCGGAGAACAGCCAATTCAATGGTGCAAACAGAACTTCTAGAAAGCGTACAAACTTCCATGTTCGCATGCAGAATTTTTCCGGCATCTCCTTAGCAATCGATTTAGGTGTGATCTCACCGAAAATAAGCACAACAATCGTCATGACAATTGTAGATACAGTCGGTCCCTTGTCATTGAAAAAAGCTGTGAAAATCAATGTTCCCAGTGTTGCTGCTGCGATATTTACTATATTGTTGCCGATCAGAACAGTTGAAAGCAGCCGATCATAATCCGACAGAAGCTTCAGACATCCTTCTGCCTCCCTATTTCCATCATTTGCATTATTGCGCAGTCTGATTTTATTGACACTTGAAAAAGCTGTCTCAATAGACGAAAAAAGGGCACTGAACAAAACCAGAACAACAAGCACAAAAATCATTATCTCAGTTCTGTTTGTCATAGCCTGCTTACACTTTCCACTGATTGTTTTAAATACTCTGCACTACCGTCTGAATCCCCAAGGGGAACTGATGAATCCTCCAATTGATAACACATCCTCTCTGATATGAAAATGATTATATCATCTGCCTGCACTGCAGGCAAATATCCCTACTCTTCAATCTGACCGGCAAACAGAATCTCTTCAACAGCTGCTGCTGCTGTTTCAATGCAGCACTGACAGCTGCATATAACTTTTCCGGTTCCGATTCCTTTGATTTCTGCGCAGACTGTTTTGTCTACCTTTTGCTTGAAACAGTTCACAATCTGTTTGCTTAATGCATAAGTAGTTCCTTTAGTTGCAGGAT
>CALEMD010000276.1 GCA_937902945.1 uncultured Erysipelotrichaceae bacterium
GCTGTTTACCCTTGTTGGCAGCTATCTGGCAAGTCTTTTGCCGGAGAGTACAATGGGAGGATTCTCAACATTCATGACGTTTCTTCTAGACATAAAGTTCATTGTAAAGCCAGTCATGACAACGAAGGAAACCATGGAGAATGTTTCCAGAAAGAAAAGAATGATCCAGTCCATTGTATGTGGAGTTGGAATAGGTCTGATCTGCGGATTTGTTGGCGCGGGCGGTGGCATGATGATGCTTCTGATACTGACATCGGTTCTAGGATATGAAGTGAAGACAGCTGTAGGGACAAGTGTATTCATCATGACTTTCACGGCATTGACCGGATCTGTATCACACTTTGCGATCGGCGGCATGCCGGATATGACGGTATTGATACTATGCATGCTGTTTACACTGGCTTGGGCGAGGATTGCAGCAGTATTTGCGAATAAGGCAAAACCGGAAACACTCAACAGAGCAGTCGGAATTGTTCTTGTAGTTCTTGGAGCAGTGCTGATTGCCGTCAATATGATGAAATGAAAAGCTGAGATTTCTCTCAGCCCTCATACATGCTATTCACTGAATTTCCACGCTGTTTCCAATGCAATTTCCATCATATCCGTAAAACTGTTCTGTCTTTCCTCAGCGGTTAATGCAACCGGTTTAAACAGGTGATCACTGATGGATAGGATAGACAGTGCTTTTTTATGATTGGCACAGGCTGTCCAGTACAGACCTGCAGTTTCCATCTCTACGCACAGATGCCCGAAGTCTCTAAGCTTCTCATTGATTCCCTTCTGCGGATAATAGAAGAAATCAGATGTATATACCTTGCCGATTTTGACAGGAATTTTCTTTTCTTCAGCACTGTCTGCAGCAGCTTTCAGCATGTCATAGTCTGCACATGCGGCAAGCTGTCCGGGAATGCCATAGGCATTGCCGTAGTTTGAATTGGAAGAAGCAGCTTCAGCAATGACAACATCCTTTGCGTTCACATCATCGTCCAATCCGCCTGCGGAGCCAATGCGGATAATGCATTCAACACCAAACTGACTGTAAAGCTCCTGTGAATAGATGCCAATCGAAGGTACACCCATGCCATGTCCCATGACGGATATTCTTCTGCCTTTGTAAGTTCCGGTATAGCCAAGCATGTTGCGGGTGTCATTGAAGCATACGGTGTCTGTGAGGTACTTCTCTGCCAGTGCTTTTGCCCGCAGAGGATCACCTGGCATCAGTACTACTTTGGCAATTTCATTCTTCTGAACAATACTGGCTGATATAGACTCTTTCGGTTCCATGTTTCAATCCTCCTCTTTCGTGAATAGCTTTTTCAGACTGTCCGTATATGGCGGATAGCAGATGCCTTTTTCAGTGACAATGCCAGTAACAAGACTGTGATCGGTTACATCAAAACTCGGGTTGTAACATTTGACTTCTTTCAATGCCATCGGTTCTTTATACCACATGGTCTTAATCTCATCCGGATCACGCAGTTCAATATGAATATCATTACCTGTAGGGGTATTCAGGTCAATTGTTGATGTAGGTCCTAGTGTATAGAACGGTATTCCATAGTGTTTTGCTAGAATTGCCACACCGGATGTACCTATTTTATTCGCAAAGTCTCCATTGGCCGCAATTCTGTCACAGCCCACAAAGCACACATCTATCCAGCCATTGCGCATAACCAGACTTGCCATGTTATCACAGATCAGTGTTACATCCACTCCTGCATTCTGCAGCTCATAGGACGTGAGTCTGGCACCCTGCAATAGAGGCCTGGTTTCATCTGAGAAAACCTTGAAGTTCATTCCTCTTTCTTTACCCAGGAAGATCGGACCGGTTGCAGTTCCATATCTGGAAGTGGCAAGAGGACCGGCATTGCAGTGAGTCAGAATGGTATCTCCTTCATGCAGAAGAGACAGTCCATACTCAGATATGCGTGTGCACATCTCAATATCTTCTTGATGAATATTCTCTGCTTCTGTTCCTAACAGTTCAACAATTTCTGAAACCGTAAGTGAGGGATGGTCAATAACGACTCTCTCCATGCGTTTCAATGCCCATGACAGATTAACCGCAGTAGGCCGTGAACTGTTCAGATATTCCTTCTGTTTCTGAAACTGCTTCAGGAATGCATCATAAGGAAGATCCTGATGCTGCTTGGACAGTACATACATAGAGTACCCGGCAAAGATGCCAATGGCAGGAGCCCCGCGGATCTGCAGCAAGCGGATTGCATCATAGCATTTCTTCTCTTCATTGATACTCAGAAATATCTGCCGATTCGGCAGCTGTGTCTGATCAATGATGATAATACTGCTTCTGTCTTCAGACAGTCTAACATTCTGAACATGTGTTACTTTATCTACCTCTGACATACTGTACCTTCTTTCCGATTCTTCCGGTTATTAGCAAATCTGTGTATTTATTCTAGCATCGATTCGAAACTGAAAAGGTATATAAGTGCAAGGTTTTGTATAGGAAATCAAGTCCAATATCACCCGCAATTTACGGATTATTTAAAAACGCTGAGAAGTAATTGACAACATTCCTTCCTCGGCATACTATAATCTCAAACCAGAGATTGGGAGATCAAACATATCAGTCGCTGACAGAGAGCCGGGAATGGTGGAAGCCGGCAGCAGAACAGTATGCAAATGGACCCATGAGGGCCTGAACAAAGCGCAAGCAAGTACTTCAGGACGCAAGCCGGCGTTAATGGGCAGAAATGTGATTGCATTTTTGAAGAGGATGGTTCATGCAACCGTCAACGAAGGTGGTACCGCAGGCATAACGCTTGTCCTTTATGAGGATGAGCGTTTTTTGTTTAAACGGGAGACTAGAAAATGCAGAAGGGAGAAAAACACATGCAAAGAATGATGGCAAATCTTATGACAGCAGTATTATGCGTATTGATGGCTGGATGCAGCACTTCTGCAGGAAAAGAAGAAACTGAAGGCACAGCACTGAAGAGAATCGGTATTATCCAATTGATGGAACACACATCTCTGAATCAGATTCATGATGCTGTAATGGATGAACTGAGTGCACTTGGCTATGAAGATGGGGTCAATTGCAGGATTGATTATGAGAATGCCCAGGGGGATACGAATAATCTGACGACGATTGTGCAGACGATGGAAGGAAATGGTGAAGATGTGGTCATTGCCATTACTACACCTGCAGCCCAGGCTGCCATGGCTTTGTCTGATACAACACCGATTGTCTTTACAGCAGTAACAGATCCGATTGCGGCAGGACTTGTGGAAAGCCTTGATAAGACAGATAAGAATATCACTGGAACAAGTGATGCAGTGGATGTGACGTCCATCATGGATCTGGCAATGGAATTTGTGCCAGGCGCAAAGACAGTTGGATATATCTACAATCCAGGAGAAGACAACTCCGTCTCAAATCTGAAGAAACTGCAGGCATACTGCGATGAAAAAGGTCTCAGTGTTGAAACGGCCGGCATCACTTCAAGCTCGGAATTGCAGACAGCAGCCCAGACGATATGTCAGAAAGTAGATATCATATTTGTCGGCAATGATAATACTGTGGCAGAAGCCATGCCGGTACTTTCAAATACTGCGATTGCCAATGGCATTCCTGTATTTACTGGTGCGGATTCCATGGTTAAGGATGGCGGTCTTGCGACTAAGGGAATCGATTACACACAGCTTGGCAAAGAGAGTGCAGATATGGCGGATATGATACTGCAGGGAACACCGGTTTCTGATATTCCTGTACGGGTTTATGCTGAGGATCTGTATATCTATGTCAATACAAAGACTGCTGATGCACTGGGCATTGAAATACCATCTTCAGTAACAGCTGATGCAAAGTATGTTGAGGTAAACTGATGGCACTGTCTACAATAGTCGGTTCACTGGAACTTGGAAGCATATTTGCATTGATGTCTTTAGGGCTGTTTATTGCTTTCCGCATACTGGATCTGCCGGATCTGACAGTGGATGGAAGCTTTGTGACAGGTGTAGCCTGTTCTGCCATTCTTACGGAAGCCGGCCATCCGTTTCTGGGATTGCTGTTAGGAACATTGGGTGGGGCAATGGCTGGAGTGATGACAGGTGTGCTGCATACTAAGCTGAAGATCCATGCCATTCTTGCAGGCATCCTGACAATGACTTCTCTATATTCCATTAATCTGTGGATTATGCAGGAAAGACCAAGCATATTCTTCTATGAAGCAAAGACCATGTTTTCAGGTGTTCAGGGTAAACTAATTATCGCCGGTGTAGATTTTGGGTCATTTCTGCTGCTTCTGATACTGGCTGCATTGGCGGCAGCTATACTGTATTTCTTTTTAAAAACACAGCTTGGCATGTCGCTTAGAGCAACCGGCGATAATGAAGCAATGGTACGCTCAAGCAGCATCAATACGGATGCCATGAAGATCCTTGGCTTTGCGTTATGCAATGGGCTTGTAGCGCTTGCTGGGGCTGTCTATGCCCAGTATACAAAGACTGGAACATTTACTGTAGGAACAGGCATGCTGGTGCTGGGTCTGGCAAGCATCATTGTCGGAGAAGCATTGTTCTATCATCATAAATCCATGGGATTGCATCTTTTGGCAGTGATTCTTGGTGCCATACTATACCGACTGATGCTGACATTTGCATTTCAACTGGGACTGCCGGCTTCTGATCTGAAGCTGTTCAGTGCTGCCATTGTTATATTGGCAATTGCTATCCCCGTAGTGCAGGAAGCACAGAAGAAGAGGAGGCAGAGACATGCTGCAGATTGAACATCTTACAGTTATTTTCAATGCCGGTACAGTGAATGAAAAAAAGGCGGTAGATGATCTGTCGTTGGCGCTGGATGACGGAGATTTTGCTACTGTCATAGGTTCAAATGGAGCCGGCAAGTCAACCCTTCTGTCTTCAATTGCCGGCAATACGGAAGTGAGCAGAGGACATATTATCAATGATGGAACAGATATCACCTATATGAAGGAATATAAGAGATCGCAGTTCATAGGGCGTCTTTATCAGGACCCGCTGAAAGGCACAGCTCCGCATATGACCATTGAAGAGAATCTTGGCCTGGCTAACAGCCGCGGCCAGCATAAAAGAATTGGCCTAGGAGTAAGAAAAGAAGACAAACCGATGTTTAAAGATGCGTGTGCGTCTTTAGGTCTGGGTTTAGAAGACAGAATGAAAAGCGAGGTAGGACTCCTATCAGGCGGGCAGAGACAGGCATTGACGCTTCTGATGGCTACCATTCAGACACCGGAACTGCTGCTGCTGGATGAGCATACAGCAGCTCTTGATCCGCTGACTTCTCAGAAAATCATGGATATAACTGATAGAATTGTTGCAAAAAATCACATTACAACTCTGATGGTGACGCATAATATAGAGAATGCACTTCGCTATGGCAATAAGACAATTGTCATGTGTGAGGGCAGAATCATCAGAATACTGGGAAAGGAAAGAGAACAGATGAAAATTCAGGATGTTATGGACCTGTATGCCGCAGAGCATATCAGCCTGTCTGATAAAGCTGTTCTGGGGTAGGTTATGGCAGAAAAGAAAACCAATGCAATGCGTCAGCTGGATAAGGCAAAGATTGCCTATACAGTGCATACATATGAAGCAGAGGATGGCGCAATTGATGGAGTCAGCGTTGCCTTGAAATGCAATGAAGATCCTTCTTGCGTATACAAAACACTGGTAACCCAAGGTGCAGATCATAATTACTATGTTTTTGTCATACCGGTTGCTGAAGAGCTGGATCTGAAGAAATGTGCGGTATGTGCTGGAGTAAAGAGTGTCGAGATGATCCATGTGAAGGATCTATTGAAGATCACGGGATATATCAGAGGCGGATGCAGCCCCATCGGCATGAAGAAACAATTTCGCACATTTATAGATGAGAGAGTGCTGCAGTGTGCCGCTGTTCTTGTATCCGGAGGCAGAATCGGCACCCAGGTGGACATGAAACCGGAGGATCTTCTGAAGGCTGCTTCGGCAGAAACAGCAGATCTCTGCAGATTGATTAGGTAAATTCAAAGTATGTTTCATTTCGCAAAAATGAAAAATGTTTAAAATTGCGAAATGGAATATATTGGGATTATGAAATTGATAGAGCGTGTAAATTATCTGAATCAGCTGAATGCTGTGAAAAACATTTCCGTTATTCAGAGATTGGCACAAGATATGCAGAAAGATGGTATCAGAATCATTGATATTGCCCGATGGCTCTCTGATTCCGAATAAAAGAAAATGCGAAGCGCTTATGCACTGATTGTTAATCGTGACTGGGAATAATCATTGAACGGATTTTTTCTGCAATGCGTTATAACAGTCTTTTACTGCAAGAAAGATGAAATAGCCAAGAAGTCCGCCGACAAGAATGCCTGAGCAGTCTATCATCATGTCACTGAACTGACCGGTACGTCCTGGTACCAGTCTCTGCAGCATTTCATCAGAGAAAGGGACAAGCATCAGAAAGAGAATGAAGTTCAGACTTCTGCGCTTGAAAAGCGGACATATGCATATGGCAATGGAAACGAGAAATCCCAGACCTGAAAATTCTGTAAAGTGTGCCATTTTGCGCACATAATAGTGGAACAGTTCAATATTGCCTACTGTCAGACCGAAGTGTTTCAGAAATGACGCCAGTTCGGCCGCCACGGTTTCACTGATGACACTGGAAACAGAAGCTGCTGTCAGTGAGTTTGAATAGATAAAGCCAATATATAGAATAACTGGTATCCATATCCACCAGTGCTTTCTCATTTTCATCATAAGGATCCTTTCAGCGTAAAGCTGTTTCATCATACCATATACAGCCGAACACGAATCTGAAAAGAAGTGTCGGTGTATCTGCAGTCATTTGACAGTGTCTTGAGCAATGTAAGGAGATTTGCAGAAATAATGGAAAGTATGCACAGATGCAAGAGAATGCATACTGCGTCGGCTGTACACACGTGATATAATGGCACACGTATGAAGAAGAGAATACTGCGGATTGTGATCATACTGGTTGGCACCCTGATATTAGCAGCGGGTGTCGAACTTTTTATTCTGCCTTATAACATTCTTTCTGGAGGAGTGGCTGGCATTGCAGTACTGGTACAGCCTTTTCTGCACATTGATAAGACATTGGCGGCTAATATTCTAGTCATTGTATTGATGTTTGTAGGCCTTGTAATATTAGGAAAGAAATTCTTTCTTGATACGGTTCTTTCATCACTGACGTTTCCGCTGTTCACATGGATGTTTTCTTTTGTGGATATGGGAGTGACAATCGAACCTCTTCTGGCCTCTTTCTATGGCGGATTGATCTGCGGGGTTGGAGTTGGCATGGTCATGCGTACCGGTGCAAGCACTGGCGGCATGGATATTCCGTCTCTTGTATTGCATAAGATCACAGGTGTCAGAGTTTCTTTTTGGGTTCTTCTGATTGACAGCATTACTGTACTTCTTGGCGTGCTTGTTTATGATATCGGTGCCGTTCTATTGGGACTGATTTCTGTGTTTGCAAGTTCCTATGCAATCAATAAGATACTGACAATTGAAGGCACTGTTTCCAAGTCGGTGCAGATCATATCGGAAGACTGGGAAAAGATTGTTATTGAAATCAACAATGCATTAGGACGCGGTACAACACTGACAGATGCCGAAGGCGGGTATACACACCAGCCGAAAAAGGTCATACTGTGTGTGGTGTCGCAGGGTGAATACAATAAGCTGATTGAACTGACAAAAGCAATAGATCCAAAGGCATTTATCATCACTACAGATGCAACGGATATGCATGGTGAGGGGTTCTCATTTAACTACCGCATCTAAACGCATATGATATAATATGTCAGAAATATAACGGAGGCTTAAATGATTGAATGCACTCACGTATACAAGCGATATAAGAACGGCGTAAATGCGCTGTATGATATCAATCTGAAAGTAGACCAGGGAGAGTTCCTCTATATTATCGGACCGACCGGATCAGGAAAGTCTACTTTTATTAAACTGCTTGACGGAGAAGAAATACCAACAAAAGGAACAGTAAAAGTGGTCGGCATTGATGTTGGCCATCTTCGTCATTCTCAGGTACCGGTGTACCGCCGCAATATAGGAGTGGTATTCCAGGATTACCGTCTTCTGAAAAGCAAGACAGTTTTTGAAAACATTGCTTATGCACTGGAAGTTATCAATATGCCTCGTGATCTGATCCGCAGAAGAGTGCGTGAAGTTATGAATCTGGTGGGTCTTGATGATAAGGGAAATGCATTTCCAGAGGAACTGTCCGGAGGACAGCAGCAGCGTGTGGCTATCGCAAGAGCCATTGCCAACAGACCGAAGGTGCTGATTGCAGATGAGCCTACAGGGAATCTTGATCCGGCGAAGTCGGATGAGATTATGACTCTGCTGGAGAAGATCAATAAAGCATACGGAACTACAATTCTGATGGTTACACATGATCTGACTCTTGTTAATAAGCACCGTAAACGTACAGTAGCTCTTGAAAATGGGCATATTGTAGCAGACCTGGCGGAAGGAGGATATGTACAGCATGATCAGTAGATTCTTCCGTCCAATTAAAGAGGGTTTTTATGGAGTGGGCAGGCATGGTGCCATGTCTTTATCCAGCGCTTCTGCTGTTACGATCACTCTGATGATCATCAGTCTTTTCATGCTCTTTACAACCAATGTGCAGAAGATGACAAAGACACTTGAACAGAGCATTCAGATCAGTGTCATGATTGACTATGACAGTGAAGCTGCAGAAACTGAAGATGCAATCAGTATGGCAATCAGTCAGATTGATGGAGTCAAATCCATCACTTTCTCCAGCAAGGCAGATGAATTCCAGTATTATCTGGATTCACTGTCAGATGAAAAGACAAAAGAAGCATTTGAACCATTCGCAGATGATAACCCAATGCATGATGCATTCTATGTGGAAGTAGAAGATGGAACGCAGCTTGCGGGAATTGCGGCACAGATAGAGAGCATGGATGGTGTTTATAAGGTCAGC
>CALEMD010000277.1 GCA_937902945.1 uncultured Erysipelotrichaceae bacterium
AAAAACCAATGTCCGGAACATTCTCTTGACATCGGCCATTACATAACAGTTTATCGGCATGTTCCTGTTTGCAAGGCATGTATGCCTATGGTAGAGTATGAAAGCAATTACTGCATGTGACAGGAGACCGAAAGATGGAAGGAATTGTAGCTTGGTTTACCGCAACACTTGGCCAGTATATTTCTGCTGAGTGGACTGTTTGTATTATTTCAATGATACCGCTGATAGAACTGCGCGGCGGTCTGATTGCCGCAAGTCTATTGAAAATTCCTCTTTGGACGGCAATATTCTTCTGCGTATTGGGCAATATTATTCCTATTCCGTTTATTCTGTTTTTCATAAAGAAAATATTCCACTGGATGGCAGATCATCACTTCAGCAGTCTGGTTGAAAAGATGGAAGCTAAAGCAGAGAAGAATAGACCGAAGATCGAAAAATATGGGTTCTGGGGTCTGGCTTTGTTTGTAGGCATTCCGCTTCCTGGAACTGGGGCCTGGACGGGCAGTCTTGTGGCTGCACTGTTTGACATGGATCTGAAGAAGGCAAGTCTTTCCATACTGATTGGAATTGCGCTGGCATGCATTATCATGTCAATATTCTCATATGGTCTTCTGGGAAATCTGATTTAATCTGTTTGGCAAAGAAAAAAACGATTATAATCACACTGTATGGAGGGTAATCATATGGTGTGGTTTTTTATAATTGCAGCGATACTCGTTATTGGTTTTGTGATTTTCTATATTGCGGCTGGAAAGTTCTTTGATTTTGCATTTTCGAAGGATGGCGGAAAGTTTCCGGAATCAGATGATGGAGAAGATCATTCTCCTTGGAAAAACTATAAAGAAGTTATGAAGCATAATGTAGCAGAGGCAAAAGCTGAGAATACGATGAAGGATGTATGGATTCAAAGCAATGATGGTCTTCGTCTGCATGCATACTACTATCCATCAGCTGACAAGGCAAAGAGAATCATTCTCTGTGCACATGGTTTCCATGGCTCACCATTTTTGGATTTTGCGATGCAGCTGCCTTGGCTTCATAAAATGGGAAATCTATTGCTGATAGATGAAAGAACACATGGTCAAAGCGAAGGCAAGTATATTACTTTCGGTGCTTTTGAAAAATATGATATACAGAAGTGGTGTGAGTATCTGAATGCAGACAATCCAAATCATCTGCCAATCTATCTGTATGGAGAATCAATGGGCAGCGGTACAGTGATGATGACTTCTGCTCTTAAACTTCCAGCAGAAGTGAAGGGAATCATCGCGGATTGCGGATATACTTCTTTGAAAGATACAATCAAGGATGAAGCAGTTCGCATGATGCATTTCCCTGCTTATCCGACCATTTGGTTTCTAGATCGTATGTGTCAGAATAAAGCAGGCTTCAGAATTGCTGATGCCGATGCTGAAGCAGCACTGAGGAAAACAGATATTCCGGTTCTATTCGTTCATGGAACGAAGGATCAGATGGTACTTCCGGAGAATTCTCAGAAGAACTATGCGGCGTGTGCATCTAAGAAAGAACTGCTTATGGTTGAAGGTGCACAGCATGTATGCTCTTATGGAGTTGAACAGAAGACATATGAATCACATGCTGAAGCATTCTTTGCAAGATGTGAAGCAGCTGAATAATGAAGAAAGAACCGTCCTCAGACGATATCAATCTGAAGGCGGTTCTTTTTAGGTCTGTGATTTGATTGAATCAATGCATCTGCGAAGGGTCTGATACAGTTCATGCGGATCGACAGGCTTGCTTAAGTGAGCGTTCATGCCTGCACGCGTACATGACTGTATATCATCGTCTAGAGTGTTGGCTGTCATGGCGATAATTGGAATGCTTCCGGCATCTGATCGAATCATGCTGCGGATGGTCTTAGAAGCTTCAATGCCATCCATGACAGGCATGCGTATATCCATCAGTATAGCCTGATATGTGCCCGGTTTTGATGCCGAGAACTTTTCAACGCCTTCTTTTCCATCATGCGCCCAATCTGCAGTACATCCTGCTTTCTGAAGGAGCCTTATAGATATCTCTGCATTCAGAGGGTGATCTTCGCATAGAAGCACATGTGTGTTATGCAGATCAGGATCTGCAGAGTCGGCAGATCTGACTTCGGCATCATCACCTAAAGGAAATTCAAGCATGATTGCGGTATGCGTACCTTCATTCTTTTTGCTGTCAATATGAATAGAACCTTTCATCAGATCGACAAGCGATTTGACAATAGACATTCCCAATCCTGTGCCGGCATACTGAGAGGTTATATCATTCTTTTCCTGCGTGAATGATTCATAGATGTGCTGCAGGAATTCTTGGCTCATGCCAACCCCTGTATCCTCAACTATGAATTGGTACATGGCATTTCCGTTATTGATTGAAATCAGTTCAATGATACAGGAAACACATCCTCCTGCTGGTGTAAATTTGATTGAGTTGGACAACAGGTTCATCATGATCTGCTGAAGCCGCATTTTATCGGCAATGATAGATTCTGCACCTTTGCAGCGGCATGCAATTGAAAAACGGATGTCTTTTTCCTGCGCTGAATATTTGCACATAGTTTCAATATTGTCTGCAAATGCCAGCATATTTACCGGTCCCGTGCTAGGTCATATGGCTGCTGTCGAGCCGATTGACATCGAGTGTATCATTGATCAAAGACAGCAGGTATTTTCCAGATCCTTCAATCTCGGATATATTCTTTTTCAAAGCGTCTATATCTGTTTCGTTATGTGAGAGTTCAGCAGCTCCTAGTATTCCATTCATCGGTGTACGCATATCGTGACTCATACGGGATAGAAACTCACTCTTTGTCTTGTTTGCATCAGCGAGTTCCTTGTTTTTTATGCGCAGTCTTTGCACAGCACGGCTGAGCAGGATCAATGTCACAATCAGCAGAATTGTCATGAGTATTAGGATGCCCGAGGCCAATGGTTCGTTTTTAAAAAACAGTCCCAAAGGATTCCTGACGGTATGCTGGCTTGCTTCGTTGGCATAGTCGCTTATCTGCGCATCACTCAGATTGCGTATATAGGAATTCAATGAACTCAGAAATGAAGAAGGCTCATTGCTGCTGACTGCAATATTGACACTCTGTTCATTGCCGACAACAGTGGTAAGTATAAGGGAAACGTTATGTTCATACATGTAGTAGTTCAGCGAAGATCGGTTGGCAATGCCGATATCCGCTTTCTTTCTGTCAACAGCTGTAATGCATTCCTCTAAACTGCTGACATACGCAAGCGATTTGAAGACTTCTTTAGGAACTGTGGATTCAAGAGTATTTAAGGTGACTGCATCAGATTCCGAATAGTCTTTCGCTGCTGCAGAAGTGCGGAACATGACAAGTTCAGAAGTTGTGACTGATTCAGTCGTGATCAGTCCGTTCTGAACACAGTATTCAGAATCGAAGTAGCGCCCGATTACAATATCGCAGCTGTGTTCATTGTCAGCCTCTTTGATATTATTTATGTTTTCAGCAAAAGAATAACTGACATCCGCATGAATATAAGCCGCGTAATCATTGATCAGACTGACAAGGACTCCAGCTGGCAGACCTTCATCATTTTTATATGCGTACGGGGCGTCGTCAGCAGCACAGAGTACATCAATAGTTCCCAGCGTTTTTCTGTCCTCATCAGAAATAATGGATGTATGCTCAATGACCGGAGTGGTGGTGAAGTATTTTTCCTGCAGATCGTTGATTAGATAAGGACGGGTTGTATCCATTTTCTGCATGGCCGCATCCATTTCATCAGCAAGTTCGGTGTTTCCTTTTGTGCAGGCAAGGTAATAGGGACGAAGTGCATATTTTAGAATGGTCTTAGTACCTTTTGGTACGGATAGAGAAACACTGACCATAACATCTGCTTGGTTAGTCTGGATCGCATTGATCTGTTCCTGCTCGGTATCACATTCTATGAATTCATAATGGATTCCTTCACTTTGCAGATAGTCTTCAGTTTCCTCGTTGCGGCGCAGTGCATTTTTGTACACTGCTACACGCAGCGTATCAAATTGTTTGATGTTTTCGGCAGAAATCTGACCTAATTCAGAAGCACATAGAACCGTGTATACGGTGCCATAGCTATGCTGCGGCATTTCAAACAATGCTTGTGTATCAGCGTCGGAAATGATAGGCCCCAGGATATCTGCTTTGCCGCTGATAACATCATTCATTGCTCGAACTAGATTGTCATCATCTGAATTGCTGCTGTATGTTACGTATTGAATATCCCATCCAGCATACTGTGCTAATAGTTCTAGATACTCATAGGTATATCCGGTGTAATATCCATCTTCTGTTATCTCTGCCATGCCTTCCTGAATTGGGAAAGCGACGCGGACTGTGCGCGGTTTATTCTCTTCGCTGTTTTCTTCAGCAGATACTGAAACAGAATTGCGCAAAGAAAAACAGCCGATACTTATGGATATGGCGAGTATTAGAATCAAATAGATTTTATCGGATCTGTATTCTGCTTTACGCATATAGAATTATCCAAAAGTTCCTGCTTTCATTCTAGCAGTGGTTCGGTGAACAGGCAATCAGCTGTGAATCCAAGCAGATACGCAGTCAAAGGCATCTTTGAAGGTATGAATGCGGCATAGAATACAGGGAAACTGAGCATATATTTTATGAAGATTAGGGTCATCTATGACAATCAGTGATGCATTCGGCATGCTGGCAGCACAGGATATTCCAGAAAAGGAGTCTTCAAATATCAATACAGGTCCATGTATCTGCAGTCTGTTTTCTGCTTCTTTGAACATGCCGATCTTGTCTTTGTAACTGCCATCATCATAGACAATCGTGCTGGGATTGAGATATCTATCAAGATGAAAGGTCTCAATAAAGAAGTCGATATTCTCTTTGATGGATGCAGAGGCAATGGTAAAAGGAATATTCTCTTTCTTAAGCAAGGTGAACAGTGCCTGAGCACCCTCTGTCAGTTTGGCACCGCCGGGGATTTCTGCGACGGCCTTTCTGTAAAGAGCTTCTTTCTTCTTGGAATAGGTGTCATAAAAGGCAGGACTGTGATCCGGTCCGGCTATTTTCTTAAGAATCTCAAGATTGGGAAGCCCACTGAATTCTTCTGCCAGCCGCGGTGCGGTGACATGTGTTCCTGTTAATTCCATGGATATGCTATCCCATGCAATGACATGCAGAGGACTGTCGAAGAACAGAGTTCCATTAAAATCAAATATGACGCCTTTTCTATTCATAAATTCTCCTGCTGTTCATATTATAGGGGAATTCATGCAATTGTTTACATTCTTTTGCATTTCAGCATTCATGTCCGTATAATTGTTGCAACGGGGAGATATGCTATGTTCTATACTGCACTTATAGTTGCCGCTGGAAGCGGCAGCCGAATGAACCTTGGCTATAACAAGGTATACTGCAACTTGGGAACTAAGACGGTTCTTGAAAGAACCATGGAAGGTTTCCTGGATGATCAAAGATGCCGGCAGATTGTAATTGTTACAGATCCAGAACAGTTTCACAAACGCATTAAGCATTGTTTCAGCGGCCGAGTAGTCCTGGTTTCGGGAGGGAAAACCCGTCAGGAGAGTGTTGCTCATGGTCTGGAAGCAGTCATATCCGATGTAGTGCTTATTCACGATGGGGCGCCCCCATTTTTAGACAGGGAAAGCCTAGATCGCATAGTTGAAACGATGGAAACAGAACAGGCGGCATGTCTGACTGCAGCCTGCACAGATACAATCAAGCAGGTTAAAAAAGGATATATTCAGAAGACACTGGACAGAAAAGTACTGGTTCAGGCACAGACTCCGCAGGCATTCAGGACAGATCTTATTCTGAAATGCATGCGCAAGGCAATACAGGAAAAGTTTACCGGTACAGATGACTGCATGCTGGTTGAGAAATACGGAGAAGTAAAGGTAAAAGCGGTTCAAGGCAGTTACGGAAATGTGAAGATCACAACACCGGAAGATCTGAAAAGATACCAGTAATCATGAAACAGAGGACCGAAAGGTTCTTTTTTTGCGGGAAATAGACAGAAATGCATATGAACTGTATGTATGAAATGTCCGCGATGCAAGAATGAGGATCCTTCCTGGTTCTATAAAGGGTCAAAGGGATGGTACTGCCGCCGCTGTATCTCTTTTTCCCGGGTTCTCATAGAAGAAGAAATGAAGCCGATAGAGTTGGAAGAGATCAGAGAAGGAAGTGAAGAGTACGTACTTGCCTATCCGCTCAGTGAAGCACAGGAAAGAATTGGCAGAGAGTGTGCTCAGTATTCCAAGACTTCAGATATACTGCTGTGCTGCTGCTGCGGAAGCGGCAAGACAGAGATGACGGTATATACAATTGCTGAAGCATTGAAGATGAAACAGAGAATCTGCTTTGCTATTTCCCGCCGGCAGGTGGTTTTAGAACTGGCACAGCGTCTTCAGGAAATATTTCCTGAAGCGGACGTCATTGCTGTATGCGGCGGACATACAGACAGACTTCAGGCAGATCTGATAGTCTGTACTGCCCATCAGCTGTATCGCTATTTCCAAGTGTTCGATATTCTGATTCTTGATGAACCGGATGCGTTTCCTTTCAAAGGAAATCCTGTTCTGCATGCTATTGCGGATACATCATGCAAAGGACATAAGATCTATCTGACCGCAACTCCTGATGCGGTTCTGAGACAGAGGGTATTGGATAAGGAAATGCTATGCCTGACTCTGAATCAAAGACCTCATGGACATCCTCTGCCTGTGCCTGCTGTCAGAATTGGACCGACTGTGTATCTGTTTGTGTCAATGATCCTTTGGATCTTAAGACATAGAGAACATCCCCGCATGATTTTTGTACCTACGATAGCGAAGGCAAATGCAATGGGAAGGATACTGAAAGTATTGTTTCATGGCTATGTCTGTACATCGAAGACAGCAGATCGCGATGAAGTGATTCAGAAATTCCGTTCTGAAAAGGCTGGATTGATTGTGGCTACGACAGTTCTTGAAAGAGGAGTGACAATACCAGGAGTGGATGTATGCGTATGGGAAGCAGATTCACCGGTATTTGATGAAGCCAGTCTGATTCAGATGAGCGGCAGAGTCGGCAGGACATTTCATAAACCCGATGGAGACTGTCTGTTTCTTCTGAAGCAGAAGAGTCTGTTAGCAGAAAGATGCGTAAGAAAACTGAAGGAGGCAAATCGCTCATGCGATGCCTGATGTGCGGGAAGGATACCCTGTCTGATAGAAGCCTGTACAGACTCTTTTTTCTAGATGATCAATTATGCATGGACTGCCGCAGTCAGTGGCATAGGCAGAGAATAGAATTCAGGATGGATCAGATACCGGTGTATTCCTCCTATGTCTATAATGAAGCCTTTGCGTCGTGCCTGCTGCAGTATAAGGAATGCGGGGATGAAGCACTGAAAGATGTATTCTTATGTCTTGATATTGACTATATAAGGAGAAAATTCCATGGCTATACGATTTTATTGATGCCTAGCAGTGAGGAAAAGATGCAGAAAAGAGGTTTCAGTCATCTTTCGTTGATGTGTGAATGCCTGCATATGCCGATCTTGAATCCCTTTGCTAAAAAAGATGGCAGTGAACAGAAAAGCCTGCATGTAAGAGACCGTCAGCGCATGATACATGACATCATATTGAAAGATGATGTTCCTCTTCCAAGAAAGATTCTGCTGTTTGATGATGTCATAACGACTGGCAGTACCCTGAAAGGAGCATTGAGCAATATGGATGCTTCTAGACATTCTGTGCGCATATATACTGCGGCGGCTCATGAAAAATGGCTTCAGAAGCCGATGAGAAGGCACTTCAGCAGGCATCAGTAATCAGCTGATTCATTGCTTTATATGGAGTTCAAAGGTATAATTGAACCGCTATTTAATGTGATTAATGGAGGTCCCATGGCGAATTTTCTTGAAAAACTGTTCAACGAAGACGGAAGACGATTGAATGAAATCGAAAAAATGGTCAAACCGGTTGATGCACTGAAAGATAAATACAGAGCAATGAGCGATGATGAACTCAAAGCTGAAACACCGCGTCTGAAGCAGAAAATACAGGACGGATCCTCTCTGGAGGATATTCTTCCTGAGGCTTTTGCGACTGCTCGGGAAGCATCATACAGAGTCATTGGTGAATTTCCATATTTCTGCCAGCTGGAAGGCGCGGCTGTAATGCAGGGCGGCGATATTGCAGAAATGAAAACTGGTGAAGGAAAGACACTGACATCCGTCATGGCTGTCTATCTGAATGCGCTGACCGGCAAAGGCGTACACGTTGTTACAGTCAATGAGTATCTATCCAAGCGTGACTCGGAATGGATGGGCGAAATCCACAGATGGCTGGGACTGACAGTTGGACTGAACCTCAGACAGCTGACGCCAGTACAGAAAAGAGACGCATATAACTGCGATGTCACCTATACGACAAATTCAGAACTGGGATTTGACTATCTGCGTGATAACATGGTTACTCGCAAGGAAGACCGTGTTCAAAGACCTCTGAACTTCGCTTTGGTTGATGAAGTTGACTCTATTCTGATTGATGAATCAAGAACGCCTTTGATTATTTCCGGAGGCATGAAGCAGACTGCCAATCTGTATCTGCAGGCAGATCGCTTTGCCAAGGCTCTGCATGAAGGCACAGATTTTGAAATTGATCTGAAGGGAAGAACATGTCAGCTGACAGAAGCAGGAGTTGCTAAAGCTGAGAAGGTTTTCCGCATAGACAATCTGTATAATCTTGAGCATACATCTTTGCTGCATCATATTTATCAGGCTTTAAAAGCAAACTATATCATGGGCAAGGACATTGAATATGTTGTCGATGCTGAGAATGATGAGATTGTCATTGTTGATCCAAACACCGGCCGTCTGATGAAAGGCCGCCAATGGAGTGATGGACTGCATCAGGCAGTAGAGGCAAAAGAAGGCATCTCCATCAAGCAGGAAACAACAACGCTGGCAACGATTACCTATCAGAACTTCTTCCGTCTGTATAACAAGCTTGCCGGTATGACCGGTACGGCTAAGACCGAAGAGGAAGAATTCCTTTCCATCTATAACATGCGTGTCTATGAGATTCCAACCAATCGTCCTGTTATCAGACAGGATTATCCAGACGCAGTATACGGAACCAAGAAGGCTAAGTTTGAAGCTTTAGTCAATGAAGTGAAGGAACGTCATGAAAAGGGACAGCCGGTATTGGTAGGAACAATTGCCGTTGAGACCTCTGAACTCATCAGCAAGATGCTGAAAGAAAGACATATACCTCATGAAGTGCTGAACGCGAAGAACAATGCAAGAGAAGCAGATATCATTGCTCATGCAGGACGCCAGGGGGCAGTGACGATTGCCACAAACATGGCAGGACGCGGAACAGACATTAAGCTTGGCGAAGGTGTGCGTGAATTGGGCGGCCTTTGTGTTATAGGCAGTGAGCGCCATGAATCAAGACGTATTGATAATCAGTTAAGAGGAAGAAGCGGCCGTCAGGGAGATCCAGGTGAATCCAGATTCTATGTATCTGTTCAGGATGATCTGATGGTTCGTTTTGGCAGTGAAAGAATGGAATCTCTGTTTGCTCAGCTAGGAGATGTTCCTATCACTTCCAAGACTGTAACGAAATCTATCGGCAGTGCGCAAAGACGTGTTGAAGGTGTCAACTTTGATGCCCGCAAGACTCTGCTTGATTACGATGATGTACTGCGTCAGCAGCGCGAGGTTATGTATGAGCAGCGCAACTATGTGCTCGATCATGATGATGTGCATGAACTAGTCAAAGACATGTTCAAGAGAGTCATCAGCGATCTGGTTGCTTCTCACGTTGATGCTGAATCAAAGAATCAGGAAGTCAATGCTGAAGAACTGAGAAAGTCGCTGGCTAAACTCGGATTTGTGAATCCTCCGGAAGAGCAGGAACTGAAGGGCAGATCGACAGAAGAAATTGCAAATATCTGCACAGAACATGCATGGAAGAATTATGAAGATAAGATCGAACTTGTTAAGGACAAGGTCCTGCCAGTTGAGAAACAGATGGTGCTGCGCATCATAGACAGAGCATGGGTCGGACATATCGATATGATGAGCAAGCTCAGAGACGGTATTGGACTGCGCTCCTACGCCCAGGACAATCCTCTGCAGGCTTATGTAACAGAGGGATACCAGATGTTTGAGCAGATGCAGTCGCAGATTGCACAGGAAATAGTCACTTTCTGCATGAATGTGAAAGTGGAAATCCACAAGCCGGAAGATGAAGGAGAAAAATAATGGAATTGTATGAAATGAAGCAGGAAACCGCAAAGTGCCAGGCAAAATTGGACCAGCTTGGCCAATCTCTTTGACTTCGCGTCTAAAGAGAAAGAAACAGAAAAAAATGAAGCACTGATGGCGGCAGAAAACTTCTGGACTGATCAGAAGAAAGCACAGAGCATCATACGGGCCACCAATGCAATGAAGTCTTTGAAAGAAAACTTTGATCATCTGACACATACTTTCAGCGATCTGTCGGAAAGCATTCAGGAACTCAGCGGAAACTTTGATCAGGATCTTGCGGAGATGACAGAAGATGAATACAAGGAAGCACTGAAGGCTTTTGAAAAATACGAGATTCAGGTTCTTCTTTCCCACCAGTATGACCAGCATAATGCCATACTGGAAATCCATCCGGGAGCCGGCGGAACAGAGGCTATGGACTGGGCGGGGATGCTGTATCGCATGTACTGCCGCTGGGCCGAAAGAAAAGGATACAAAGTAACAGTGCTGAACTATCTTGAAGGAGAAGAAGCAGGTGTCAAGAGCTGCAGTATTCTGATTGAAGGACCGATGGTCTATGGCTATCTGAAAGCAGAAAACGGAGTTCATAGACTTGTTCGTATTTCTCCATTTGATTCTGCTGCGAGAAGACATACATCCTTTGCGTCAGTAGAGGTCATACCGCAATTTGAAGATGACATGGATATAACCATTGATGACCGCGACCTAGAAGTAGTTACCATGCGTGCATCCGGCGCCGGCGGTCAGCATATCAACAAGACCGACAGTGCTGTCCGCATGACCCATATTCCTACAGGATTTGTTGTTACATGTCAGACAGAACGTTCACAGATACAGAATCGTGAAAGATGCATCAATATGCTGAAATCAAAACTGTATCAGCTGAAGATCGAAGAGAATGAAAAGAAGATGAATGACATCAAGGGTGTACAGAAGGCTATTGAGTGGGGATCACAGATACGTTCTTACGTATTCTGCCCATATACAATGGTCAAGGATCTTCGCACAGGATATGAAGTAGGAAATATTCAGAGTGTCATGGATGGTGATATTGATGATTTCATCTTTACCTATCTGCGTTCAGAGATACAGTAATGAAAAAGACAGTTGACTGCACTGCTGAGGCAGCAGATCTTGAAAAGAATGGGACTGTATCCGTCAAGACTCTGCTTGAGAAGAAACTGCAGCTGACAAGACGTCAGATATCCCGTCTGAAGTTCACAGATGGATTATCCGTCAATGGCATGAAAGTATATGTATGTGATCGTCTTGAACCTGGAGATGTTCTGCATATTGAATTCAATGAAGAGGAAACCGGCATATGTGCACAAGGCACTTCTATGCCGGTTATTCTTTATGAAGATGAGGATCTTGTCATAGTGAATAAACCAGCCGGCATTCCTGTGCATCCGGTGCATGGCCATCAAGATGATACACTCGGAAGCATTCTGCAGAGATACTATGCGGCAAAGCATCAGTCATTGATTATCCGTCCGGTAGGACGGCTTGATAAGGATGTGACCGGTGTTATGGTCTATGCGAAGAATCAGGTGTCTGCGGCAAGACTGAATATGCAGAGACAGTCGGGCGCATTGAAAAAGACATATCTGGCAGAGGGACAGGGAGAAGCAGAAGAAAAGACCGGCATCTATACCGATCATATTTTCAGAATTGAAGGAAACAGACAAAGAGAGATTTCTGAGAAGGGAAGCTTATGCATACTGCATTATGAGGTTCTGTCTGCTGGCATGATGGATTGCCTGCCGTTTATTCTTATGAAGATACAGATTGAGACAGGACGTACGCATCAGATCCGTGCGCAGATGGCGCATCACGGGCATCCGTTATTTGGAGATGAACTATATGGCGGTTATTGCATAAGCATGATTCGCCCTGCTTTGCATTGCATGCATATATCCTTGCATCAGCCGTTTACGGATAAAATCATTGAGGCAGAAGCACCTGTCCCGGAAGATATGCAGTGCTTCATTGATCACTGAATGAACTGTAAAAGAAGGAAGCACTCTTGCCAGGCATATTCAATGGTTCTGAGGCAGAGTGAGATTCATTGGTGATTGGATTGATGGCTGAATCCATGCCTATTTCAAATGGCATGGTACAAGGTTCATCGGCAATGTTCAGCGCAAGGACCATCTGTTCATGATCGTTTCTGCGTCTGAACAGCAATTGCTTATTCTGCACATATAGATTTGCATAATCTCCATCAGACAGGACTTTGTATTTCTTCCTGAGAGATGCGAAATCTGCAATGAAACTGCATAGATCATTCCATTGCGGTTTTTCAATATCCGGTCTTAAACCGGCATCGCTGCCGTTTTCTTTTCTGCCTTCAATGCCCCATTCACTGCCATAATAAATACAGGGAATGCCTGGCATTGCAAATAGCAGTGCATAGCTTAGAACCAGATCTTTCTGATCATTCAATACAGATGCGAGTCTGTCGATATCGTGATTATCCGCAAATGAGAAAAGCGGAAGTCCGGTATACAGACACCACTGCTCTGATCCAAACTGCCGATTCAAAGAATAGCTGATTTCAAATAGATTGTGTGTATTCATGCTGGAGGACAGTCCCTTGCAGCATTCATAGTTGGTGGCACTGTCCAGCATTTCCTGATTGACAATGCTTTTATAGTCGCCATGAATCATTTCTCCCAGCAGAAAGAAATCGGGATTCTGTTCTTTCACATGCTGGTGCAGTTCTTTCATGAACTGCGGATTCAGACAGTAGGCAACATCCAGCCGCAGACCATCAATATGAAACTGAGATATCCATTGATCTACGCATTCAAACAGGTATTCTTTAACCTGATCGTTATAGAGATTCAGTTTTACCAGTTCTTCATGACCTTCCCAGCAGTCATAGCGGAAGCCGTCCTGATGATTGACATCATTGAAATCAATATTGAACCAGTCTTTATAGGCTGAGTTCTGTCGATTCTGCAGCACATCCTGAAAAGCCCAGAAGCCTCTGCCGACATGATTGAATACGCCATCTAAAACAATCGATATCCCATTGGCATGAAGATCATTGCATAGATCCGCGAAGTCCTCATTGTCACCTAGACGGCAGTCAATCTTGGTATAGTCTCTTGTGTCATAGCCATGTCTGTCGCTTTCAAAGAGCGGTGAGAAGTAGATAGCAGTAATGCCGAGTTTTATTAGATGCGGAATCCAATTCCGTATCCTTCTGATACGATGTTCTAGGACACCGTCATTCTCCTCTGGACATCCGCACATGCCCAGGGGATATATCTGATAAAAAACCTGATTGAAATCCATCAGTGAACCAATCCTTTCTGAAATACTTCGATCATTTCGTGTGTAAGGGAACTGTCATCTGCAGTATCAATTGCATCGGTTCTGCTTTTCCATTCTGCGGTTTTCAATTCATTGCGATCAAGATGGATCTGGCTGCTTCCGCTAACATGACAGAAGAACCCAAACAGCAGTGAGGAAGAGAAGGGCCAAGGCTGGGAACGATAGTAGACGATATCTGATACGTCGAGCCCGGTTTCTTCTTTGACTTCTCTTTTTACTGTTTCTTCAATGGTTTCACCTGCTTCTGCATAGCCTGCGACAAGTGCATCATGACTGTAGCTGCTGTGCTGAGCAGAATACCTTGTGACTAGAATGCGGCCGTTATGTATAACGCCTACAATCACGGCAGGACTCAGGGTTGGATAGATCAGCCGATTGCATGCATCGCAGCGCAATGCTCTTTCCTGCATATCCATATGCATCAGTTTGCCATCATGCCCACAGTATTGATTGGCATCAATCCATGTATACAGCTGCCATGCCAGTATCGCCGCAAAGCCAAGCCAGCGCGGTTCGTATGTTCTCAGCTGCTGCAGAGAGAGACATATATGATCAATGCTGCTCAGATCAGCAAGATAGAAGGAAAGACTCCCTGTTTCAAACAGATAGGTACAATGTACAGAATCACAGATATCTCTGTACTCGAAAAAAGACCGGTCTTTTCTGACCAGTACCTGTTTATTCTGAAAAGAAAAAATGATATCATTCAGCCCCGGTTCATGCGGGTGATAAGGTTTTAAACTGTAAAATGTGTCATGAATCATAGCGCTCCTTGTTCAGTAACATCTGTATCAATGCCCCAACATTAAAATTATATGACAGTTATCAGGAAATGAAAAGACTGGTTAAAACCTAGGCATCTGCTATATTGATGGTGAAGAGATACCAACCGGTATTAGAAAGGAGGATCTCTGAAACACATATGAAGAAGGTATTGCTGGAATATTAGTATGAGTTTTCTTCAGATATGCAGAAAAGCTGAGGGAAACGTACACAGTATCAGGCATCTGCATCATCAGGAAAGTGGAAGTCTGCATGAGGACAGACCAATGGACAGTAATAGTTAAAAACTGAATAGCAAACGTCATGCAGCGGAAAAGAAGTGCTGCTGCAATATAATGGAATGCAATATTCCAGGGCTGAAGAAAAAAACAGTCCATAAAGAAGAATTGTTCCTATTGTTTCATTGACATCTGAACAGTACGGAAAAATAGAAACATAAGGGGCTTCGCAAAAGTCAGATCAGAGGGTGATTCCGCAGGATCTGAAACGAAGCCCTTTTCATTTGAGAATTTTCTTATAGGAATAGCGGATCTGCGGAAGGACATCTTCCGAAGGGATGCATGATAGCTTGGGATCAAGCGTATGATTATTTGCGCCGGCCATCAATTCCTCAGCCAGATCCCATATGCGCTGTACCTGAGAAGCAGTCTGTGCTTCATTGCTATGCCCATCCCATCCTGTATAGCCGAGTTTCAGCATATTGAGTATCTGTCTAGCACCTACCTGCCATGTCTTTAGGCCTGTGCATCCAGGCAGATGCATCCATAAGCTTGGATTGCAGTCATCACCTGTGAATATGAGTTTCTGAAAACTGTCAATGAAAGCCATGGAACCTTTTGTGTGTCCAGGCACTGCCATGGCCTGAATCACTCTGTCACCTAGATCAAATATCTGACCGTTCTCAATCGGATGACGATTCGAGTGAGAGAAAAGAGGAGGCATCTCTGGATTCTTGATCTTCGCACCTTGGATCATGACACGGCTGAAGATCGGCAGACTGAATATGGAATATGTCAGATCGAAATCATCTTTGGAAACGCTGTAATCGGTAAAATGATAGATGCCTCCGGCATGATCTGGATGCATATGCGTCAGAACCACTTCCACAGGAAGAGAAGTGATTTCTGAAACTGCATCTTTCAGATTTCCGAGTCCGCATCCGGTATCAATCAGCAGGGCTTTCTTTGTGCCGATTGCAAGATAGCAGTTGACCATACCTGCTTCGCTGATTCTCCATGTGTTTTCACTGATCAGCGATGCTGAATGAAATGATTGCTTTTCCATAACTGTTCTCCGTTCATTACCATCATACACTTGCATATAAGAGAAACAGGGCATATTTCATTTCCTTTTCACATGTTTTGCGAGGCAAAGGCATATACGCTTTGAAAATTTCGTATATAATTTACAGGAGGTGAAATTTTATGAAAGTGAATGAGAGAATAGCAGAATTAAGAAAACGGATGAAGAAGAACGGAATTGATATTTATTATGTTCCGAATGAAGATGATCATCTATCGGAAGAATACACAGCCGATTACTTTAAATGCAAATCCTATCTTTCCGGTTTTTCAGGAGATTATGGATGCACAATCGTAACAGATAAAGAAGCAGGTCTTTGGACAGACGGCCGCTACTTCACTCAGGCTGAAGATGAACTGAAGGGAACATGTGTCAAACTGTTCCGTCTGCGTCAGGCAGGAGTTCCATCACCTATAGAGTATCTGCTTGCAAATACGCCGAATAATGGCACATTGGGCTTTGATGGCCATGTAGTCAGTACTGCGGTGGCTTCAATGCTGAAGAATGCTCTGCAGCAGAAGAAAGCAAAGACAGTCACGTCACTTGATCTTGCCGGAGAGGTATGGGGACAGGATCGTCCGGCTATGCCGAAAGACAGTATCTATGTACTTCCGAAGAAGTATACAGGTGAAAGTGCATCACAGAGAATTTCCAAAGTCCGTGAAAAGATGAAGGCGGCACATGCGGATGTTCTTGTGCTGACACAGCTGGAAGATCCATGCTGGCTTTTCAATATCCGAGGCAATGATATTGCCTGCACACCGATTGCATATGCATTTGCCCTTGTGACAGATAAGAAAGCTTTCTATTACATTGATAAATCAAAGGTATCAGGAATCATTGCGAAAGAACTGGAAGCAGATGGCATCACACTGCGTCCATATGAGAGCCTAGGCAGTGACTTGGCAAAACTGAAGAATAAAACTGTATGGGCAGACCTCAACACATTGAATGCAAGCCTATCGGCAGAGATTGATAAATCAAATCAGATCTATAATCATGCTTCTCCTGTTGGCATGTTCAGAGCTGTGAAGAACAATAAGGAAATTGCCAACACAAAGAATGCGCACATCAAAGATGGTGTTGCAATGGTCAAGTTCCTATACTGGATCAAGAACCATGTCGGCAGAATTGAAATGAGTGAGATATCAGCAGCAGATAAGCTGTATGCACTCAGAGCTGAACAGAAAGACTACATTGAACCAAGCTTCCCGACAATTGCCGGCTACAAAGGCAATGCGGCAATGATGCACTACAGTGCATCTGACAAGAGCAATGCAAAGATCAATGCGGAAGGTTTCCTGCTGGTAGACAGCGGCGGAACATACTACGATGGCACAACTGACATAACTAGAACAATCGCTCTAGGCAAGATCAGTGATGAAGATAAGATGTATTTTACAAAGGTACTGAAGGGCCATCTGGATCTGATGATGGCAAAGTTTTTGGAAGGTACAACCGGATGCAATCTTGATATTCTTGCTAGAGGACCAATGTGGAATATCGATATAGACTATCAGTGCGGAACTGGACATGGCGTAGGTCATGTGCTGTCTGTACATGAAGGGCCGCAGGGCATACGCTGGGGTGTTCCGCCAATGTCACGCCCAAATCCACCGCTGGTTCCAGGAATGATTGTTACTGATGAGCCGGGTGTCTATCTGCCTCATAAGCTTGGTATCCGTACTGAGAATGAACTGCTGGTTGTCAAAGGAAAGAAGAACTTCTATGGACAGTTCCTGCAGTTTGATGTGCTGACATTTGTTCCAATTGATTTGGATGCAGTAGACAGCCGCTATCTGAATAAAGATGAGATTGATTATCTGAATGCATATCATGCTGAAGTATATAAGAAAATCAGTCCGTTCCTGAATGCAAAGGAAAAAGCATGGCTGAAGAAGGCTACACGGAAGATTGCATGAAACTCTATTCATGGAATGTAAATGGACTCAGAGCCTGCATGACTAAAGGCTTTGTGGATTTTCTGAAGCAGAGCGATGCAGATCTGTTTGCCATCCAGGAAACAAAGATGCAGCCGGAGCAGCTTGCGGATAAGTCGATATTCGATGGCTATCATATCTATATGAACAGTGCTGAGAAGAAAGGCTATTCTGGGACGATGATACTTTCCAGGAAAGAACCGATATCAGTCACCTATGATATTGAAGGCGATGATTCTCATGAAGGCCGTGTCATTACATTGGAGTATGAGAATTTCTACTTTGTAGATGCTTATGTTCCTAACTCAAAGGAAGGTCTGCTTCGCTTAGATTTCAGAATGCAGTGGGAAGACTGTCTGCGTTCTCATCTGCAGAAACTCGATGCCGTGAAACCGGTAATCTATACGGGTGATTTAAACGTGGCACATGAAGAGATTGATATTAAGAATCCTGCATCCAATCATAAGAATGCTGGTTTCTCTGATGAAGAAAGAGCTAAATTTACTGAACTGCTTTCGGCAGGCTTTGCGGACACATACCGCACACTGTATCCGGAGAAAGTACAGTACTCATGGTGGAGCTATCGCTTCAATGCACGGGCAAACAATGCTGGATGGAGAATTGACTATTTCGTAGTTTCAAACAGACTGCTGAAACATGTGAAAGACAGTGTTATCTATACCGATGTAACAGGGTCTGATCATTGTCCTGTCGGTCTTGATATTGACGTTGCTTAAGCGGATATTTGACATAAATGGTAAAATACTTAGATGTATCGGAGGGGATATTATGGATATTAAGACTGTAGTGAACAACTATCAGCAGGAACTTATAGATAAACTGAGTGATCTGGTTTCTGTTAACAGCGAAGCTGGAACTCCGCTTCCTGATGCACCATTTGGAGCAGGACCTAGAGACGTGTTGATTAAGGCACTGGCGATGCTGGATGCTGATGGCTTCAAAACTGTCAATCTCGATAACTATATTGGATATGCAGAATGGGGCACAGGTGATAAGACAATCGGTATTATCGGACATCTGGATATAGTGCCGGCACATAAAGAAGACGGCTGGAATACAGATCCATTTAAAGCTGAGATTATTGACGGCGTTATGTATGGACGCGGTGTTGCAGATGATAAAGGTGCAGTAGTCGCTAGCATGATTGCATTGAAGGCACTGCGTGATCTGGGAGTAGAGCCAAAGAAACGCATACGTCTGATTATGGGTACCAATGAAGAAACCGGCAGTAAGGGTCTTGCCTATTATGTAGAGAAGGAAGGTCATATTGATCTTGGCTTTACACCGGATGGCGATTTCCCAGGAGTGCATGGTGAAAAGGGAATGATATCGGCAGTATATCGTTCTAAAGCTACCAATCTGATTTCTATACAGGGCGGCACAGCCAGCAATATCGTATGCCGCAGCTGCAGAGTAAAAGTTGCAAAGAATAGTTTCTCCAATAAGAAGCTGGAAGACTACTTCAATAACAACAACCTTGTATATACGATAGAAGAACAGATGGACGGCGTACAGATCATGGTGCAGGGTGTTTCAGCACATGCAAGTACACCGCAGCTTGGTGTCAATGCTATATCGCATGCCTTGACCGGTCTGAAACAGGCTGGTCTGCAGGATCCGTTTGTTGAATTCTATTGTTCACACTTCGGACTGGATACAGATGGCACAGGACTTGGAGTCAAGTGTGATGATGAGTATGGTGCATTGACACTGAATCCAGGAGTTATCCACATGCAGGATGGCGTCATTGAAGGAACAATAGACATCCGCTTCCCAGTGACAATGACATCCAGCAGAGTATTGAAGATGATGAAGGATCACTTGGAAGATGAGGGTGGCATTCTTGAAGTGAAGCATACAATGGAACCTCTGTACTTCCCAATTGATTCTCCGCTTGTATCAAAACTGCTCAGTGCCTATCAGGAAGTGACAGGAGATACACAGACACAGCCAATGACAATGGGCGGCGGAACCTATGCAAAAGGAATACATAACTGCATAGCCTTCGGATGCGCATTCCCTAACAAGGAATATCATATTCATGATGCAAATGAACGTGTTGAAGTAAGTGAATTGCTGCTGCAGGCAGAAATATATGCTGCAGCAATACTGGAACTGTTAGAAGTAGAATAATCAGAACAAGGAAAGCAGGCAATAGGGAATATCCCTGGGTACCTGTTTTTTTTACTGGGATGCTGAATCCTGCACAGCGGATCAGTCACAGTTTTTTGGTGATAAAAAAGATGAAATGGCAGGGGATTAATTGCCCTGCAGAGGTTGTTTATATTTGTTGAAATATGTTAGCATTTTCTTGGAAGTAATCATCCAGTTCTTTCACATATTGAATAATCATCTGCAAAGAAAATGGAGGGGTAACCATGAAAAAGTATTTAGCAGAGTTTATTGGAACGGCAGTATTAGTAACAGTTGGCTGCGGAACAGCCGCTGCAACGGGATGCAATGGTGCAAGTATTGATGCGGCATACATTCTGACAGCATTGGCATTTGGATTATCGATAGTTGCGATGGCGTATTCAATCGGTACGGTATCAGGATGC
>CALEMD010000278.1 GCA_937902945.1 uncultured Erysipelotrichaceae bacterium
GAGAGCACCTGCTTTGCAAGCAGGGGGTCAGGAGTTCGATCCTCCTTAGCTCCACCATATATCTAAGCAAGCACAGCCATAATAATGACTGTGCTTTTTCTTTACTCTGATTGTTCTGACTGCTATACAGCTTTCAGATCTTTTCTTCTAAACAGATGCAATGCTGCCGTTATGCATATTGCCGTCATAATCACTACTGCCGCAAAATAAATATATGATATTTTTCCGTCGATCAATTCACTGGCTCTAAAATACTTGAATGGTGTCAATGGCCGAAGAATTTCAAATCTTTCATCCATATCAAACACAACAGAAACCGCATACGTCAAAAGCAGAACAGCATAACTGATCTGCACGGCTCTTTCCGGACTGTGAAGCCAAACCGAAATCAAAGCACTGCATGCAAAGAACAGCAGTGAAACAAGAAATACTGCAATTGGAAACAGAATCATATTCATACTGATATCATTCATAATTCCATACAGTGCCGGTGCTGAATAAGAGAAGATCGCATTCAGTATGCAGATCAGCAGCAGATACAGAAATCCAGCCGCAAGTTTCAGTCCCAGAATTCGAGTTCTGCTGTACGGCTTCGTAAATAGAAATTCATAAGTCTTATAGTTGCTTTCTCTCAATACAGCATTTGTTCCCAGATGCACTCCATAGCAGGCAATGGCGATCATTACAAAGAACTGCAGGATCGCATAGAAGCCGCCGAATGTTTCAATATCTGCCTCAGCCATGCCAAACAGCGCCAGAACCGCTTTAGGAAAAGCAGACATAAAACCAGCCATAGCTGCTGTATCCGTTCCCGATACACCAATGAATTTCACCATGCCCCCGAACATCAGAAACCCAATCCCGATGGTCCAGATAATGAACGGCTTGAATTCCTGTTTGAATTCCTGTCTCATAATATTCATATGCAATCCCTCAGACATCTTCCTTTATGCAGCGGATATAAGAAGCCATCCCCAGCCCGCATATAATGAGCAAGGCTAAACCTATGCAGATCGGGTCAAAATGAGCGAACCTGGCAACTTCTGATGGATTGAAGTAGCTAAGAGGAGAAATGTACTTGAAGAAGTCTCTCTCAGTTAAAGAATAAAGAACAGAGAGAAGAAACGCAGCCAGACCGATTCCTGTACCCATCCCTGAGGCAGAACGTATGCGATGAAGGAATACTGCTGCTGTTATTCCTATGGCTGTAAATAGGATCATTGTCAGCGGCATGCCAACAGCGCTCAGAAGCAATGAAGAAGTAATCTGTACTGATTCTGTATAGTGATAATAACCGCCAATAAACAGAATCATATATGGAATAGATACAATCAGCATGGATACTGCACAGCACATCAGTTTCTGTATGAATATACTCTTGCGGCTGACGGGCTTGCTGAAAAGAAAATCCTGGCACTGATTCTGTTTCTCACGGCCAAACACAGCCACTGCAGTCTTTGCGGCCATTATGCTTCCAAGCAGACTTTCGTAAAGATAAACCATAGAAGAAAAACTCTGATAGCTGAACAGATCATCCACATTCAAACCGAATGCTGCCGCAAATCCTTCAGGCATTGCTGAAAGCATCTGTTCTACTGCCGGGCGGCTGTCAAGAAATATGGGATAGAATCCATAGATCATCAAAACAAGCACCACACAGACAATCGCTGTCCACAGCAGAATATCACTCAGCTGTCTTTTTATTTCAAATATAAATATCTGCATTGTCAGTCCCCTCAGCCATAGTAATGAAGGAATATTTCTTCCAGTTCCGGTTCCTTAATATCTATGTTTTCAATCTGCATAGATGCAAGCTTCTGTATAAGCAGCGATAAATTACCTTGATACAGAAAAGAAGCTTCCAATCCGTTTTGCTTTAGATCTGTAACCCCTGTCAATCCTTCTGCATTGAACGGACCCTGCTTAAGACCGATCACGACACGCTTGCACGCACTGTTCTTCAGTTCCTGCATATCCTGAACAGAAACAATGCTGCCATCTTTGATAATCGCAACTCGATGGCATAGTCTCTGCACTTCAGACAGGATATGCGAAGAGAACAGTACTGCCGCTCCCTTTTGGTTCTCCTGCCGAATCAGATCAAAGAATGTTCTCTGCATCAGCGGATCAAGTCCGCTTGTCGGTTCATCAAGAATAATCAGATCAGGACTGTGCAGCAATCCCTGAACTATACCGACCTTCTTCTTGTTCCCTAGACTCATATCTTCAATCTTTTTATTCAGATCCAATTCCAATGAATCCGCAAGTTCATGAATTCTTGCCGTACAGTCTTCCTTATAAAAAGATGCAGAATAATTCAGCAGATCAATTGCCTTCATATGATCATAGTAAAAGACTTCACTTGGCAGATAGCCTATTCTCTTCAGTATCTTTGTATTCTCTTTCTCACAGTCCATTCCAAATATGGATGCACTGCCGCCAGTCTTGTGAATCAGCGCAAGCAATGTACGGATAGTTGTAGATTTTCCTGCACCATTCGGTCCAATGAATCCAAATATCTCATGTTCATGTATGGAAAAACTGACATCCTCAATTCCTTTTGTCTTTCCATAGTACTTTGTCAGATGATCTGTCTCAACAGCATTCATAAGGACTGTCCTCTTCTTTATTACTGAAAGTATATTTCCAAATGAAAAGAGGGTCAATTCCCTCTCTTCGTACTGTCAATTCTTGACTACTTTACACCGGTATTCACTATATCGAACTTATACCCAACCTTGCAGTCAATCGGCTTCAGATCGATATGTGCTGTAACATTTGTATACCCTTCATATGTACCATAGCCTGTTGGTGCAGTGGCACTGTGTCCATACGGAACCCACTCAATCTTTACTGTATTGCCGCTGCAGTCAAGAAATGTTACAAGGAATTGTGATGCACCTTCAGTCTTCGCCGCAAAAGACACAGACGGACTTTTATACGTAAATCTCTTTGTATAAGCATTTGGATTATTCGCATAATCCGTCGCACTCATGAATTCCAAATGGCAGTCTCCCATATTTGTTTCAACTGTCATTCCAGCCACAGTATCCGTCGGCACCTTCAATTTTTCAATGAATCGCAGCTGAAGCAGATGCGCATTATCAACGGGTTTATTAATATCAAATTTGATTTTTGAACCGTCAATCGTCAGTTCATATTGATATTTGTCACTGCCTTCAATTACTGTTCCATAACCCGTGCTTCCATTTGCAAGAGGTGTTGCAGTAAGAGCTATACCATCATATAAAACCTCCATGGATCCAGACTTGAGTTCAAAGTAATTCGAATTTACTTCATCATATAAAGTTGCTTTGCGGCATAGATTCTTAATATCTGCTGTAATATTGCTGAAAGCGTCTGTGATCTTTGCGGCTTCCGCTGCTTTGCCAGCTCCGCAGTCATATCGTGTCGCCAATTTTTTCTCTGCAATCCAATCCCCGATTGCCTGTGCAAACAGCTGCCGTTCCGAGCCCTGATTCTTGTAGTAGATTGTCAGAACATGCATATTATAGCCAAGTGCCTTCATGCGCTGAAAACACTTGCCTAACTTATATGCCGTCACTTCCATTGCCTGCGGCTGTGTTCGGCCTGTACCTTCTGTTTTTAAATTATTAGTATCTACATTGTTTCCCGGATTCTGTGTTTCATATTCCAGTGCAATAGCCTGTGCATTGAAACAAGTGTCTGCACTGCGGAAATAAGAAGCAGTCTCGCCATATCCCTCAAGCAATCTCTTATTCGCATCTGGAATTGGTGTACTATTTGTTAGAACTTCATTTTTAACGAGATTATCAATCATTTCGGCTGTTGTTGATGTTTCAAACCAATTGTATGATGCAGCATCATTGCCGACATATCTGCCATTCTTATCATACTGTGCAGCGCCCAATGTTCCGCCCTGTTCCGTACTGCAAACATAACCTGCAAGATCACTAGTCATGATTACTATTTTGTGGTCATTCTGAACCGCTGTATCTGCGCCAAGTATTTTTTCTCCGTATTCCAGCATTCCGGAAATATTGCTGCCAGATGTATCTTCCAGTGACAGTATTTTCTGCTTAACTGCTTCGGCTCCTTCAGATGTGCTGATATCTACAAACCCATCAGTCAAATCATCTATATTTCCGCTTTTTGTGCTTACCAATGGACCCTGTATACTGCCACAGCATTCTGTTTTTGCAGTTCATCAACGAGATTGTATAAAGCATTCTTCATGATAACAGCATCGCTGGCTTCACCTTTGCCATAATCCAAAGATGATCCATCCATTATCAATGCAACATCGAACACCTGCTTTTCAACAACCGTCTCTTCAGATGGAAGATTGAATGTAATCTGATACTCGCCATTTCCCAATTCTTTCATCGTTTTTGATGTATTTATACTTGTCTCAACTAACTGCGCTTCTGGATTAATTGCTTTGTATATTGAATTTTCTTCAGCCAATACAGATGGTCCCATTCCAACACAGCAGATCGATATAATTATCGCAAGCAGCCCTTTTGTTGTTTTCATCAATATCCTCCCCATAATGGAATGATTAAAATGCTTATTCATTTGATAAGCAAATTGTATTACCGCAGAAGATTATTGCGAGAACTTAATTATAACTTATTTAGTTACTATTACAGGAGCCGATACCATTTCCCTTATGTTTTTATACTGTTTTCGCCAAGTGCATGATCAGCCATGGAAGCATATCATCTATAAGTTCATTAACTTTTTCATAGCTGCGTGTTTTCGCATTGAATGTATGATTGGCATTGTCAATTGTAAGCATCTGACATCTGTTCTTGTCCATTTTGTTATAGAAATTGATGCTGACTTGTGGATCAACCGTTGGATCATCCTTGCCAATGCAGATCAAAACACTGCCCCTATAATGATTCATTGTGTCTGCAATATGATATGCATTCAAATCATTGAAAAACTTTGGGTACAGGAGTTGAGGATTCCCTTCACTTGTTTTCATAATCGCATGCCCATACTTAAGGCATTCATCTTTCTTCCATTGTTTCTGCAATCCTTCCATCGATTCATCAAGAGCCCCATTCAGTGTCACAATGCAGATTGGATTTAGTTGAGTGCATAATACAGCAGCTCTGCCTCCAAGACTATGTCCCATGAGACCGATTTTACTGCTGTCTATTTTTGCATATACCGAAGCAAATCTGTACACTTCTTCTGTTTCGTTCAGCATTTGCTCAAGCCCGTATTTCTCGCGTGACCCGCGGCTTTCCCCCATGCTGCAGAAATCAAATCGAATCGTTGCAATTCCCTGTTTTGCAAAACGGCGTGCCATGACACGGAAAAGAAATCCATCTCCCTCTTTATATGCCATGAAACCATGCAGCATAATCAGACATGGATAATTTGGTTTGTCCATATCAGGAATACTGATTATCATTGGAATATCATAGTTTTCAAATTGAAGATATTCAGTTGTTTCCATGCAGCTGCGCTTTCCCCATGCAATAGACTTCTTTCAAATCAAAGGTATTCGTACATACTGTTATGTCTGCATCTTTTCCCTCTTCAATGCTGCCTTTGCGATTATCAACACCAAGGAACTTTGCTGGGTTGATAGTTGCTGCATTGATTGCAGTTTCGAGTGGAAGATGAGCCTTTTTGTATAAGTTATAAACACCTTGATTCACATATAGTGCAGATCCAAACAGGGTTCCATCAGGCAAACGGAAAGCACCTTCCTTATTCATCTCTGCATATTTTGGATCATCCTTAACTGGTGAGGAATCTGTAACCAATATCAGACGATCTTTGCCTTTCATTGTTCCAATGATCTGTGCAGTTGGAAAAGCAACATGAATTCCATCTCCAATAACTTCTGCATATACACTGCCGTCACAAAGCGCTGCCCCAAAAATTCCCGGACGTCGATGATGAAATGGAGTCATGCCGTTTCCTGTGTGCGTTGTTCCAGTCACTCCTGCCTTGATTGCCAATTCCGATTCTTCATAAGTTGCGGCACTGTGACCCATCGAAACCCGTATCCCTGCAGCAGTGGCTCTCTTGATGAAATCAATAGCGCCTTCGCATTCCGGCGCACAGGTTACTGTAAGAATATGATGTTTTGACAGTGCATTATAATGCAGAAGCTGTTCCGCATTTGGTTTCACTATTGTATAAAGATCCTGTGCACCATGGGCATTGTGGGAAATATAATTTCCTTCAACATTTATGCCAATTATTTCTGCCCCATTTCCCTGGTTTTCAATGATACCGCCCAATTTGGAAAAAGCTTTCTCATTCTCTTCTATTGACTGTGTAGCCGTAGTAGCCACAAACGACGTTACGCCTTCATGAGGCATATGCATCTTCCATTTCTGCATAGCTGCAGAAGTAGGATGCCCAGCATCACACTTGTTCCAACCATGTGTATGAATATCAATGAATCCAGGACACACCAAAAGACTTCCATAGTCCTTATCTGCTTTTTCCTGATTATATGGCAAAATCTTCTGGATTCCTCCATTAATTATCTTCAGCTGCCCTGCTTGAAAAGAACCATTCATCCAAATTTTTCTGCTTTGAATAATCATCACGATCTCCCTTTCTTCATTCCTTGTTATTTAGATATTACAGTTTTTTTATGGTATCTACAAATTATGAATACCTATAGCGTATATTTGGAAGAGCAAACCATGCTATAGTAGAAAACAGGAGACCAAATTATGGAACTTATAAGCTTAGTTAAAACATTGTCTTCAGCATTTGGGCCGAGCGGATTTGAGGATACTGTATCGGCATTGGTTAAGAACGAAATGAAGGACATGAAAAGTCTTCAGGAAGACACTCTTCGCAATGTTCGCTGTGAACTTTCAGGCAATACAGGAAAAAGACCTGTTATGATGCTTGACGCTCACCTAGATGAGGTTGGATTGATAGTGCAGGCAATACATGAAAATGGAACAGATCGGAAGAGCACACGTCTGAACTCCAGTCACAGTTCCGTATCTCGT
>CALEMD010000279.1 GCA_937902945.1 uncultured Erysipelotrichaceae bacterium
ATCTCCAGTCTCTTCGGCTGTCAGATACCTATCGAGTTTCCGACACTACTCATATACCCGAAGTTTAATGAGTTTAAATCGTCTTCGTCAAATACTAAGGCTTTATAAATATTATTTGCTGAAACAGTTTCGATTGAAGAATTAATTGGATGTTCACCGTTTAAAATAGTTGCATAAATCTGAATTGGATCTGGATTGTTGGGTGCAAAGTAAGCACCATCTACAGCCGCATCTAGTGATAAATTTTCACTGAATAAATGTTCCGTTTGAGGAAAGAATATGTTGGAATCAGGTTTGTATTTTATGTTTAAATTACTAGCAGATACCCTATTTACTGTGAAGCTTACATCAGAAGTATAGGATTTGTCTCCAAATGTCAATTTAACAGTTGCATTATAAGTTCCGGCACTGAGCCCGTCTTTAGGTTTAACTGAGAACGTTTTTTTACCACTTGCGATTCCATCAAATACAGGTATGAGAACACAATCTAATATAAAAGCTTCAGGATGTTCACTGGTCAATTCAGCAGATGTTTTCCCTGTTACGTAACTAAAATACACATCCATTTCTTTTTTGGCAATGCTGCTGTAGCCAACGTCCACAGCATCAAAGGTGTACGAACTTGGATCGATTCCATCAGCTGTTGCTTTAGCTGTTGTGCCAATAAATACAGGACTTAGCCCCAGCAGCATTCCAATACAGACAAACAGACTCAAAAAATTCTTCTTCATAGTATTCTTCTTTCGCTGCGTATTTTACCAGAACACATCGTATCGTGGATTTTCATTTACATGTAGCAGATGATCTTTATTCATACGAAAAGCAAGAGAAATTTGATGCATTGTGATAGATACCGTCATGAGCATGCAAGCTGATTCAATCATTTACTGAACAATACACGGACGTACCGAGAATTCAGACGTATTGATAATAATATGCGATGCTGAAAACCTCAGAATTGAAAGTAGTTTGACAATGACAGATAATATAAGAAAAAGCGAGGACAATCATATGCTGCAAGATGGAAAGATCTGCATTGGCAAAGGGGAACAGAATGTTTTCATGTATCCATCCATGCTGAATCGTCATGGATTGATAGCAGGGGCAACTGGTACTGGCAAGACAACAACACTGAAAGTGCTGGCTGAGGATCTCAGTCTATTGGGAGTGCCTGTGTTCTTGGCTGATATCAAAGGGGACCTTGGCGGAATGGCAGTGCCTGGAACAATGAGCGATAAGCTGCAGGACCGTTTAACAGGAATGGGAATTGATCATGTAGACTTTCAATCATTTCCAGTTCATTTCTTTGATGTGTATGGTGAAAAAGGACATCCAATCAGAACAACCGTTTCTGAAATGGGACCGCTTCTGTTAGGCCGCATTCTAGGACTGAGTGATGTGCAGGAAGATGTCTTGAATCTGATATTCCGCATAGCAGATGATAACAATTTGCTATTGGTAGATATAAAAGACCTAAGAGCAATGATTGAGTATGTTTCAAATCATGTTAAAGATTACACTGCTAATTATGGTGCAATGTCTAAACAGTCGCTTGGCGCAATTCAGAGAAACCTGCTTTCTCTAGATGACCAGGGTGGAAATATCTTCTTCGGTGAACCGGCACTGGATCTGAGAGACTGGATGGAAAGAGATATTGACGGCAAGGGATATATCAATATACTGCACTGCGAAAGACTGTTCCAATCACCGATACTTTATTCCACATTCATGCTGTGGATGATGAGCGAACTATATGAAATGATGCCTGAAGCAGGAGATTGTGATAAGCCAAAGATTGCATTCTTCTTTGATGAAGCACACCTGCTGTTCAGGGATGCTCCGCGAGTTCTTCTTGATAAGATAGAACAGATGGTAAAACTGATCCGTTCTAAGGGCGTTGCGGTATTCTTCATTACCCAGGCACCGACAGATATACCAGCACCTGTATTAGCTCAGCTTTCAAATCGTATCCAGCATGCACTGCGCGCATATACTCCAGCTGAACAGAAAGTACTGAAATCAACAGTAGAGTCATTCCGTGCAAATCCGAAGTTCAATACTATGGAAGTGCTGACGAGCCTTGGGGTTGGGGAAGCTTTGATATCTGTATTGGATGAAAAAGGAAAACCGACAGTTGTAGAAAGAGCAAAGATTGTATGCCCTGCTTCACAGATGGGTGCTATTGATGACGGTCTCAGAAACAGCATCATTCAAAAGAGCGACCTGTATGGCAAATATGAAAAGGGTGTAGATAATCAGTCAGCGTATGAGGTTTTGAGTGAGAAGGCTCAAAACGAGAAAGACAAGATAGAAGCAGAAGAACAGGCAGTTAAGGAAGCAAAAGAAAGAGCTATTCAGGAAAAAGAACTTGAAAAGCTGAATAAGCAAGCCGCAAAAGAAGCAGAAAAGCAGAGAAAAGAAGAAGAGAAGCAGAAAGCAAAGAGCATGAAGTATGTAAATAAAGTTACGAATTCTGCGCTCAGTGCGGTAGGCCGTGAGGTTGGCCGCAAAGTCGCAAGAGGACTGTTTGGATCGTTCAAGTGGTGAAAATAAGCTTATTTTGTTTGGAAGCAGAAGTGACGCAGGGCCATTAGGCAAGAGGCTTTGCGTCACTTTTCCTTTGCAGAGGAATGGTACTAGAGGCAAAACATACAATTTTGTAAATACTTGAATATTTACAATACGTACGAAATCATTTGAAACATGATAAAATCTACTTATGAATAACAGCAGAAAGAAACCTATTGGGAAATCAAAACGCGTCATTCTTGTCAGCGGCATGTCTGGGGCTGGCAAGAGTACAGCTATGCGCGTAATGGAAGATATGGGCTATCACTGCATAGATAATTTTCCAGTCCAATTATTGAGTCTGCTTGTAGATATGATAGAAACAAGCATTGATCCTCGTTACAGCTATATTGCATTATCGACATCTGCCATCGACTTTCCAGAGTTTCTGCGCTGTCTGAAAGGTGAAGGCATTGAAGTAAAGGTTTTGTTCCTTGATGCGTCTGACAGTGTTCTGCTGCATAGATATAAGAGCACAAGAAGAATGCATCCGCTTCTTTTAAGCAACACATGCAATACACTTGAAGAAGCTATCTCCGTTGAAAGACAGATGTTTGTTGAACATACGGCAAGGACGTTTATTTCGATAGATACATCCTTTCTTGATGCAAAAGAGCTTAAGGATAAACTGGGAAGGTATTTTTCAAAGAGTTCCATTCCTTCTTTCTCAATATCGTTTATATCCTTTGGCTATAAATATGGTGTTCCAATGGATGCTGATCTGATGATCGATGTGCGTTTCCTGCCTAATCCGTATTGGGATGTGAAACTCCGTCCGTATTCCGGCAATGATAAATGCGTATATGACTATGTCATGGAGAAGACACAGACACAGGAGTTTTTAAAGAGACTGACTGCGTTTATGGATTATGCATTTGAACAGTATGTTAAAGAAGGAAAGAATCATTTTACAGTTGCTATTGGATGCACGGGCGGTCAGCATCGCTCTGTAGCTATCACCAATTACCTATATGAGCATTATCACAAGAAGTACAACAGCTACAAAGAACATCGTGATATACAGGAAGCAGTGAAGGAAAATGGCGAAGAGAAATAAGAGAGTCGTCGTAATTGGCGGCGGGCATGGGCAGAGTACGATCTGCCGCGGCATAAAGAAAATAGAAAACATAGATATTACAGCTATTGTGACGGTTGCGGATGATGGTGGCAGTACAGGACGTCTGCGCCGTCAGTTTCATATTCCGGCAATGGGAGATATTCGAAGTGTTCTGATCTCACTTGCTGAAAGTGAATCGCTTCTATCCACACTGATGGATTATCGTTTTGAAGGAAACCCAGATGATCATGAGTCAGATATATCGGGGCATAATCTTGGCAATCTTATACTGACGGCTTTGACACAGCAATGCGGAAGCTTCTTTGAAGCAGTACAGAAGATTGGCAAGGTACTCAATGTTGAAGGAAATATTGTGCCGGCAACAACGGAAGTCATTACTCTATATGCAAATATGGAAGACGGAACCATTGTTAAAGGAGAAGCGAATATTCCTGATTGCAACAACCACATACGCAGAGTCTTCTATGATACAGATGTAAAAGCAACTCCGGAAGCTGTGAAAGCAATACAGAAAGCAGATCTGATTATCTATGGAATCGGATCGGTCTATACAAGTATTCTTCCGAATGTTATCATTCCAGGCATCTCAAAAGCGCTGAACAGCACAAAGGCAGAACGTGTATACTTCTGCAATGCCATGACCCAGCCGGGCGAAACAGATGGATATAATGTTGAAGAACATGTGCAGGCATTGATTGACCACGGAACACCGGTAGATGCTGTGATCGTGCCTATAGAAGAGAAGCTGCCGGCAAAGATAGTGAAAAGATATATTCAAGAAGGCAGTACACCGGTCACGATTGAGAAGAAGAAGCATCCTTATAAGATTATCAAGAGAGATCTCCTTGATTTCAGCAATCAGCTGATTCGCCATGATTCTGATAAGATCAGAGAAACAGTGGAGTATCTTCTGAAGAAAGACGAAAAAGAATGTCATTTACAGCAGAAGTAAAACAGGAAACGGCACATAAGGTATTTACCAAAAATGATGAGAGGGCTGAGCTGTCTGCTTTGATACAGATGACCTCTTCTCTTTCGCTTTCCAGTCTTGGTATGACTTTAGCTGTAAAGATTGAGAATCCAACGATTGCAAAAGTCATATATAGAATAGTGAAACAGAGATATGGAGTAGATGTTGATCTGTCTGTAAAGCGCAAGATGAATCTGAAGAAGAACAGGATCTACTGTCTGCGAATCCTTTCTCATGCGAAAGAGATTCTGCAGGACCTAGGCATCTATTCGGCTAGAGGATTGCTGGATAGACCTCTGCAGGCAATTGTCCAGAAGGACTCTGCCGCAAGAGCGTATCTGGCGGGTGCTTTCATGGCTTCGGGAAGTGTCAATGCACCGCAGAAGCCAAACTATCATCTGGAAATCAAGGCAATGAATGAAAATCACGCACAGTTTCTGATTCAACTGATGGAGCGCTTTGATATACATGCCCGCTGCATAGAACGCAGGAACAGACCTATTGTCTATATTAAGTCAGCTGAAAAGATAGCGGATTTTCTTAAATGCATTGATGCGAATGAATCCATGCTGAGCTTTGAGAACATCCGTATTGAAAGAGATTATACGAACTCACTGACAAGAGTCATCAATGTTGAAGTGGCGAATGAAATGAAGACACAGCAGGCGGCCGCAAAACAGCTTGCAGATATAGAAATTGTAGAAAAAGCGGATAGGATGCAGTATCAGAATGAAAGGATTCAGGAAGCCGCATTGCTCAGAAAAGAGAATCCGGAAGCTTCTCTTATTGAACTTTGCTATCTCGCAGAAAAAAGAAGCGGCACACCCGTCAGCAAGTCGGGTATGAAACATCGATTTGTGAAGATACATGAACTGGCAGAAAAGGAGCGCGCATGAAGACTGATCGTATATGGATGATACTCTGGGGGATTCTTATAGTTATTGGCATTGTACTGACTGTATATTACTTCTGGCCGATATTTCTAGTTATTGCATTGCTGATATTTGCGGCAGTTATGCGAACAAGACACACAATCCATCAGGCAAATAAGCAGGCACAGGATATGCTAGAACAGGAAACTGAGAGAAATGCAAGCGATGCATTGTTTAGAGAACAGGTGAAGAAGAAACAGACTGCCGATATTATTGATGCAGAAGTTGTTGAGCATCCGGCAGATGAAGAAGAGAAAAGGTCCTGAATAATCAGGACCTTTTCTGTATTAAGGGCGAAGTGAGTATTTCTTGAGCATCAGACTTGGGTGATAGCTCTGCTTTGAACGGCGTATGCCTTCATCACCGACATCTTCTTCTCTGTTAATCCATTTCGTCTTATCTGTATGCATGGCTTTAGCAAATTCGCATGCCATCTTCTGATACGCACCATCGGCAGTGTAATCTGCTTTTTCTATCTGTACATATAGAACATCATGTATGACTTCACCAATGGAGAAGGCAAGAATTCTGCCGTCACTTTCCATATACATGCCAAGCATTCCATATTCCTTCATATGAGACAGCACTTCTGTGCATTTATCGGCTTCTTCTTTGGCCATTGGATCTGTTAGATCTGTAGCCTGATTATGCTGAAGAAAGAACTGCTGTACTTCGCTGACATTGGATTCTGTAATCCAATGCATTTTCGCATTTGGATACAGCCGATCAAATTTATGAATATGATTGCGCTGCTTTGACATCAGTTTTCCAGGATAATCCATGAACTGTGCATAATCATATATATAGTCAAAGGCATAGTCTTCTTCTTTAATCTGCATATTTGGATAGCGTTTCAGAAGCTTTTCGTAATTGGCTTCATCATAGCAGAAGTACGCAGGCACCTGCTTGTTCTGAGCAAACCAAGCATCTGCTGCATCGAAATAGGAATCATCCAATTCCATATCAGGAATGACAAGAGTTGGAAACCCTTCACTGATAGCATGAATGAATAACTGCCCGTTCTTTTCGGCAATGCGAGTATCAAGAAAATCTCTCCACATCAGCAGCTGTCCAATTGTAAAGTTGCAGGCTTTCCCCGTCTTTTTATCTAGATAAGGACGCAGAACTGCTGTATCGTTCAGTGACAATTTCCTGAACAGAAGAAACGATTGATTTTGAAATACTGCGGCTGGGGTGTTTGTACAGTGACTTAACATAGATTCCTTTCTGAGCAGGACAGAAGATACAGGGTGAGCTCAGCTTGCAAAGCAAGCGGTGCAATACCGGAACCCTGACTGCCATCGTTCAGCGGTGAATATGATGCATACTGTTCGATGCAAGGATTATACACCGCAATAGAGGAAAAAAAGAAGCATGATACTCGGGTCTTTGACAGCTAAATAAAGGACAAGAATTCAAAAGCGACGTAATGATCG
>CALEMD010000280.1 GCA_937902945.1 uncultured Erysipelotrichaceae bacterium
TCAGCATATACGCTGATTTATATACCCACACTTATTGATGAAGAGCCAAAAATTTATGGCATATTACAATAAAGTTACCAAAGCGATAACCGATACCAAAGCAGAATATGAGAGAATACGTGCAACAATCATGAAAGATATGTACCGTATGTATAATCCTAATTCAGGCGAACATTTCTATACGGCAGATATCAACGAAAGAAATGATCTGATCAGCTATGGGTGGAATTATGAAGCAGTAGGTTGGATCGCACCTGTAAAGTCTAGCGTACCAGTATATCGTTTGTATAATCCAGTTGCTGGTGAACATCACTACACCAAGGATGCTGCAGAACGCGATATGCTTGTATCAAAAGGATGGAACTACGAATCAATTGGATGGTATTCAGATGAAGACAAAACAGTACCTCTCTATCGTCAATATAATCCAAATCAATATGCATGCAATCATAACTATACAACTTATATCGATGAAAAAAATTATCTGATCAGTATAGGCTGGAGTGACGAGGGAATCAGTTGGTACGGTTTAAAAGAAGAATAAACATCAAATCCCATCTTAACTGATTCTAAGATGGGATTTGATTTATTCAGTTTCATTTTTTGAAGGATGAACAACAATTTCCTCTGGTGTTTTTGTGAGAATGTCATGGATGTAGTGTTTACCATAATAGGAACCACCAATGCGTTCTACATATAGATTCCGAATGGCATAGTCATTGCTATGCACTGTCAGATTTGGATTGTAATAAGGGTCTCCATTTAGTACAATCTCTTTCCATTTCTGCAAGAACAGTTTAATTTCGGAAACGAAACGAAGCTGCTTTTCATAAGTATCTTCATATCCGCGAGACTTTGATTCATAGTGATGGAAACATGCATAAGGAGTATAAACAACTAGTTTATTTATTGCTCTGGTTCTAAGACAGAGATCAATGTCATTAAATGCAACCGCAAAGTTTTCATCGAATCCATGAATTTGGTTGAAGACATCACGTTTCATTAACATAACAGCAGCTGTTACAGCAGAATAATCCTGTGCTGTCATAGCACGATTGAAATATGTTGCATTGTCAGATGGGCAGCCGTTAAATACATGACCTGCAATTCCTTTGACTCCAATGACAACACCAGCGTGCTGTATCGTATCATCCTCGTAAAGCAAGCGGCATCCAACAATACCGACATCATTTCTTTGGCAATATCCTATCATTTCCTGAATGGAACTTGGTTCGATCATTTCAACATCATTGTTCATAAAGAGAAGATAATTACCATGGGCTTGTTTTACACCAAAATTATTGATCTTAGAATAGTTGAAATCTCCTTCATATTTGATGACGTGAACTTGCGAAAATTCTTTTTCTATTTTTTTGTAGTATTCAAAGGTCTGAGTAAGTTTGGAATTATTTTCAATGATAATGAATTCTAAGTTTTTCCAAGTAGTTTGATTGATTACAGAATGAAGTACTTTATCTAAATCTTCGGTATGATCCATGTTTGGTATGATCACAGAAATCAAAGGATATTGATCAAACAAGAAATGCGTACGGTAAATTCCCAAACTGATGCCGTTGTCAACATGATCAATTTTTATATTAGGCCATACTCTTCTGTAATGAGCTTCTATAGCATGAGCACCTGCATCAAATGCATACATTTTGCTTTCAGGATTGCTGGAAGTGGACTGTGCATGGGTACGCCAATGATATAGGATTTTTGAAACATGTATGATCTTTCTTGCATGTTCCGTCATGCGTAGAATGAAATCATAATCCTGGGCACCGTCATATGCTGAGTCAAAAGCACCATACTTTTCAACTAATGTTCTGCGCACACCAAAAAGATGACAAATATAATTTGTTGAAGAAAGCAGGTCAACATTGAAATCTGGTTTAAAATGCGGTTCAAAATGTTTTTTGCCGCTGCCATCAATTTTATCTTCATCAGAATAAATTGCATCGCATTCCGCATCATTAGAAATTTCCTTAGCAAATTCAAACAGTGCGTTTGGCGCCAATGTGTCATCGTGATCGCATAATATAATGAAATCGCCGGAACTCATTTTTACAGCCTCATTTGTATTGCCGGAGATGCCCTTATTTTCACCGATAAACTTATAATGAAAGCGAGGATCATTGTGGCTCATCTGCTTAACACAGGTGTCTAATTTATTCTCCGCTGGACTTCCATCCGCAAAACATACTTCAAAGCGACTGTAGGTCTGTGCGAGAATAGAGAGGATTAAATCATTCAAAAAAGAAGTGGGTGTTTTATAAAGAGGTATTACAATCGAAAATGTTGGGGTTTTTCCTTGAAAGACATACATTTTCTGCTTTGCAAGATCATGAGAATTTGGCGCAGTTTCTCTGAACCATTGATTATAGGACATTGGTTTTTTGCTGACGGCAGAATAAAGCTTTCCGCTTTGCAGGGATGAAGCAACTCTTTTTAATGTATTATCCAACCAGATATACTGCCTGCTTAGTTTAACTGTTACAGAATCCTTATTATTATAAAGCTTCAGAAAATAACATTCTTTTTTTGCATATTGAAAAGAGAGCTTGAAGCCAAAAGGTTCTTCCATAATGCGGTTATAGCGAGCTATAGCAACATCATTCCGCATCATATGATCGATACGGCAACTGATCGGGTTCCCTTGGAAATCAGTGACAGAAATCTTCACCAGTTCACTGGGATTTTCAGAATTTGCCCAGCCTATGATGACTAGATTGTTTTTTTCAATATTTAGAGTATCAATACTATACTGTATGTCTTTTTTCTTGAACATGAAAACATTCTCCTAAGTCGGGTATATTCTATACGTTTTTAATAAAAAAACAAAGATAGCAGGTCTCAAATTCAGCTGGGATTCACATTTAAGATTACTAGTCTGTTTTGCGTTATTTCAACTATAGTATATAATTTCTGTGGTATTTTTTAAGTGAGGCCTATAGATGAATTCGGAAAATGCGATTGAGATCAGGAATATGTCAAAGAGCTTTAAAGTGCAGTATGATCATGCACATACTTTGAAAGATCTTTTAGTCTCACATCATAGGGGAAAAGTAGAAAATCATGTTGTATTGAAAAATATCAGTCTGGATATAAAAAAAGGCGAGACGGTAGGCCTGATTGGGACAAATGGATCGGGAAAATCGACTTTGCTGAAGTTGATGACAAAGATCATCTATCCAAACGAAGGAACAGTGAAGACAGATGGGAAACTGACATCTTTATTGGAATTGGGCGCCGGCTTTCATCCTGACTTTACCGGAAGAGAGAATATATATTTCAATGCAGCTGTATTTGGTCTGAATGCCAAGGATATTGATAGCCGTATTGATGAAATCATAGAGTTTTCGGAATTGGGATTAGCAATTGATGAACCGATCCGTACGTATTCTTCAGGCATGTATATGCGTTTGGCATTCTCCATTGCTATCAATGTAGATGCAGAAATTTTGTTGATTGATGAGATCCTGGCAGTAGGCGATCAGCACTTTCAGGAAAAATGCTATGCGAAACTGAGAGAACTGAAGAAGAGTGACAAAACAATCGTATTTGTATCTCACAGTTTGGATATTGTGAAAGAACTGTGCACAAGAGCAATCTGGATTTATAAAGGAGATTTCAGATTGGATGGGGATCCTACTTTTGTCATTGATGAATATTTAAAACAGATTGCGATCGATACCAAAGAAGAAAAGAAAAAGCAGATTGAGACAGGAAAAGTTTCGTATAAAGGTGCCGTATTTATTGACCTGCCGCATAATTACAGTCACATATCTTTGAAACAGAAAGCAGCTCCTGTTGTTGGCTGGAAAGTATGTGATTGTGAAAATGCTGAATTCAAACTTTCAATTGGCAAGATACAGATCAATCATCTAGAGCCGGTCGAACGTAAAGATGTCTATGATATCTATTGTGAAGAGTACAATGGATTTATTTTTAAGGATACCATTGGCTGGAAAGCATCTGTTAATTGGCAGGATTACAGCGATCAGATTGATGAAGAAGGTCATTTGACAGTCACTGCGGGAGTCTATGATGAAAAGCAGAAGCTGATCAGTGAAAAATCGGTCGTGGTCATTGTGGATAAGGAGAAGGTTGCGTAATGTTTCAGGAACTTTATAACTATCGTGAATTATTGAAGACAAGTGTAAAAAAGGAAATCAGGGGCAAGTATAAGGCTTCCTTTTTGGGCGTTCTTTGGTCATTCATCAATCCGCTGCTGCAGGTACTTGTATATGCGATTGTATTTCCTTATATGCTGAGAAGCACCGGAGATAACTACATTATCTATCTGGTAACGGGTATTATCCCGTGGACTTTCTTTTCGAATGTGATCAATGAATGTGTTACTTGCGTCAAAGCAAATGCAGGAATTATTAAGAAAGTATATTTTCCAAGGGAAATTCTTCCTTTATCTGTGGCAATCAGTGGGATCATCAATTTCTTTATTTCCTGCGTTATTATCTTGGTATTTTGTGCATTGTGGAATATTGGCTTTTCTTGGCATTTGATTTTTGTGCCGATCTTAGCTTTGGCTGAAGGCATTCTGGCTCTCGGCATTGGTATGGCTCTTGGAGCTATGACAGCGTACGTTCAGGACTTGGAATACATTGTGAACTTTATTCTGATGATGGCGTTTTATGGCTCTCCGATCATTTATCAGCTGAATATGTTTTCCGGAACATCTCTCTTAGCACGGCTGATCCAGATGAATCCAATGACATGGATCATTAATGGCTATCGTGATGCCTTTATGTATCATACTTCCCCGGATGGTATGCAGATCCTAATGATGTTTGGTATTGCTATTGTGGTACTATGCCTTGGCTGGCTGATTTTCAAGAAACTTGAAAAGGGATTCGCGGAACAATTCTGATATGATCAACGAAATCTGTGAAATCAATCATTTTGAGATATTCGAATATGAACAAACAGATTTTTTGATATTGTTTGGGACTTTTCAATATGTGCCATGTGGATTAAGACTATATGCATTAGTTCAAGGGCAGAGATATGATACGCATGCATGTATGATTCCTATGGAACATGCAAAGAATGAAGCGAAACATCAATTGGAAGTGGAATGGAAACTGCCTGAAAAGGCAGGTGATATGGTTCATTTCATTCTCGTGGATGAAAAGGGCAGAGAAATAGAATTATTTTCGTTCACATCAACAGAAATAAAGGAACATACAATAAATACTTCAATTATTTCCTGTATCCAAACGGTTTCCTTTGAAGAAAAAATCGGAACTATGATTGGTTGGGCTTTTTCACTTGGTAAAGGACCAATCACATATGAAATATGCGATGAATCTGGGAAAATAATAAAATGTTCTCTGAGACGTACTTTGCAGCAGAGACTGAATGATAGAAATGCAGTATCCAAGGATGAAATGCTATGTGGATTCATTATTTCATTTGAAGGAAATGCGGAGCATTCATATCAATTGAGCCTGGCGGATGGAATCAATAAAACAACAATTCCATTGAATCCTTATATACAGAAAAATCAAGCCAATGTGGGCAAAATGGTTCGTCTGTTTCATATGATCAATCAAAAGAATATCGAACGAGGAATCTTATATATCAGAAAGAATGGCATCAATGGATTCTTGAAACGATTGACAAAACCTATCAGTGAAGAGATGGATTATGATGCATGGTTTCATCGAAACCGTGCTTCTCAAATTGATTTGCAACAAGAAAGCGAACATGTTTTTGCTTATGCGCCAAAGATCAGTCTGATCGTACCTGTGTTCAATACGCCGAAAGATCTGCTGGAAGAAATGATCCAATCAGTATTGCAGCAATCTTATTCTAATTGGCAACTGTGCATAGCAGAAGGCTCAGATGAGAATTCTGACGCAAGAAGGATCATTGCAGAATATGCTGCGAAAGATGCAAGGATCAAAGCAGAGTTTTTGACAAAAAATTACGGTATATCTGGCAATACAAATCATGCTTTAAACATGGCAGATGGAGAATATACGGCCCTCTTTGACCATGATGATGTATTGGAACCCGATGCACTGTACGAAATAGTAAAATCACTGCAGGAAGTGCATCATGATATCATCTATACAGATGAAGACAAACTGAATGATCGTACAGGACAGTTTGAAGATCCGAATTTCAAACCAGATTACGATAAAGATCTGTTGCTTTCGCATAACTACATCACCCATTTTTTTGTAGTAAAGACACAGATCATTAAAGAAATTGACGGGTTTGACAGTCAGTTTGATGGATCGCAGGATTATGATGTAATTCTGAGATGTATTGAGCATGCAAAGAGCATTCATCATATTGCCAAGAGCTTGTATCATTGGCGCATGCATGAAGGTTCTACGGCATTGGACCCAGAAAGCAAGATGTACTGCTATGTGGCAGGACAGAATGCAATTCAGGCTCATTTAGACCGCATGGGAATCAAAGCAAAAGTAGAGATGCAGGGAAAACCATTATTCGGTCTGTACCATGTGATCTATGAGGTGCCGCATGCGATGGTATCGATCATTATTCCGAATATGGATCACAGCCAGGTACTGAAAACATGCATTGATTCTTTATTTCATGTCAATCAATTTCAGGACTTTGAAGTGATTATTGTTGAAAATAACAGTCAGGAACAAGCGACATTTGATTACTATGATACATTGCAGAAGGAACATAAAAACGTCAGAGTTGTGACATGGAAAGAAAAAGATTTTAATTACTCTGCAATCAATAACTACGGAGAATCATTTGCTAAGGGAGAATATCTTCTGTTCCTGAACAATGATACTGAGATGATCGGACATGATGCAATCAGTGAAATGGTTGGCTTATGTGCAAGAGAAGATGTTGGCGCTGTCGGAGCGAAGCTTCTGTATCAGGACAATACGATCCAGCATGCTGGTGTCATTGTTGGTTTTTCTGGCTATGCCGGCCATGTATTCAATGATATTCCGAATGGCAAAGAC
>CALEMD010000281.1 GCA_937902945.1 uncultured Erysipelotrichaceae bacterium
GCATTGTACTTTCTACCGCCTCCCCTTATAAATTTGCAAAAGACGTTTACAGAAGTCTAAGCGGAATTGAAATATCAGACAGCTTTGAAGCAATTGAACAGCTGCATGCTCATACTGGCATTGCCATACCCAAGCCAATTTCATCTATTCAGAATATGCCAATCCGCTTCAATGAATCCATAGCAGTCAATGACGGTATTCCTTATCTCTGCAAATACCTGAAGGAGGTCAGACATGATTGAAATACGTGTTCCGGCAACAAGTGCCAACATGGGGCCAGGATTTGACTGTCTTGGCATTGCACTAAGCAAATACAACACTTTCAAAGTTGAAATTGCTGAATCTCTGACAATTGAAGGCGATGATGAATCCTACTGCAAGGAAGACAATCTCTTTGTCAAAGCATATAGACGCACTGGTGAAATACTTGGCATCTATGACAGCATTCATCTGATCTGCGATATGCAGATACCTTTCACTAGAGGATTAGGCAGCAGTGCCGCTCTATCTGCGGCGGGTGCCTGTGCCTGCAATATGCTGCATGGCCAGCGCCTGAGCCGCATGCAGCTGTTAACGGTAGTCGCAAATATCGAAGGCCATCCCGACAATGCTGCTCCATGCATCTTTGGCGGCATGACCGCTGCCATGAGTCAGGATGGTGAACTGTTTGTAAGACAGATTCCAGTTAGCAGTGATTTCCGATACACCGTTCTCATTCCCGACTGTGAAGTATCCACAGAATCTGCACGCCAGATTCTTCCGCAGAGCATTCCATTGAAGGATGCGGCTGAAAACAGTGCTCATGCATTGATGCTTGTACAGGCTTTGCAGAGTTCTGACCTCTCACTTCTAAAAGCTTCCGCACATGACCTATTGCACGAACCATATCGAAAAAAACTGATTCCTCATTTTAACGATATCAAAAAAATCTGCACAGAAAGCACAGATGGAGCATTCTTCATCAGCGGTTCGGGTTCCACCTGTCTTTTCATCAGCAAGTCTTCTCTTGCTTCTTCTGCATTATATGAAATTCAAAGTCTATCAGATCCTGAATGGTTAGCGGAAGAACTTCGAATTGATCATATGGGTATCCAGATCAGAAAGGCAGATACATGGCAGGCGATTATCTGATAGTAAATAAAAAAATACTTCCCGATTATCTAGACAAGGTTATTAATGCGAGAAACATGCTGGAGTCGCGTGATACAGATAATGTTTCCTGCGCCTGCCGCAAAGCAGGCATATCACGCAGCACCTATTATAAATACAAGGACTTTGTATTCCTGCCAGACGAGAATCAAAGCGGACACAAAGCGGTTCTGAGTATGGTGATCAAGCATAAACCAGGAAGTCTTTCTGATGTATTGCAGACACTCAGCAGCATGAATACAAGCATTCTCACAATCTCGCAGGCAATCCCTGTAGCCAAAAAGGCTGCCGTCACAATCTCTATTGATACTTCCAGCATGAAATGCACAGTGGATTCGCTCATCAGCAGATTGAAAAAACTGACTGCAGTTACTTCTGTTCAGCTCAACGGAGTAGAATAGCTTAACTATCTGATCAATAGCCTGTGCATTAAGCACAGGCTATTTTCATGAGAACTTACAGAACTCTGGATATTGCTATGCCATCTCCTTTATCTGCATAGTAGTCTGTTTTAAACCGCGGATCCTTCTGAATCTCTTCACGGAACACTCCGATCTTTTTTATCATCTGCAGAGTTCCCCTGTTTTTCGTAAGAGATGGATTATCCACCATGCCATGGAATTGCAGATTATCAAAAACAAAGAAGGATCCTTCTTTTGCATTCTTAAGAAAATGCTCCATGTATCTGCCATACTGTGCCTTTGCGGCATCTACAAAGATCATGTCATAGATTCTGTCTGTCTGGTAATCCATTGCATCTGTCAGATAAACATGGATTCTATCCTCGAGATCATTATCCATAATATTGTGCTTTGCCTTCTCAGCCAGTTCTGCATTGATCTCCAATGTATCTATCTGTATATCATCCCGCAGCAATGCCATCTGCATAGCAGAATAGCCAACTGCAGTGCCAATCTCGAGAATTCTATGGATTTGTTCATGACTCTTGATAAAATCACACAGAAAGACAATCCCGTCATCGAGCATGACCGGGATTTTTTCTGATCTTGCTTCTTTCAGTATTTCCTCTAGATTCATATATACCAGTATATACAATATTCTCTCTCAGCACGGCCTAATTTCACTTCACATATTTTCTAAACTCAAATACAATTCTTCATTGCATTCAGTCACAAATAGTATGCAGTATTTGTGACCAAAGAAAGACTGCTAGCAACTCGACAATCCCGATTCACTGTGCAAATTTCGCTCTAACTGAGCATGGGTTTCGGACTCGCAGAGCGCGTGTTTC
>CALEMD010000282.1 GCA_937902945.1 uncultured Erysipelotrichaceae bacterium
GAGCAACTCATTCGTAATGAGTAGGTCGTTGGTTCGATTCCGATAGTCGGCACCATCAGTTTGACCCCACACTTATGCAGTGTGGTTTTTATTTTCTTGCATATCAGTTCATTTTTCATTATTCTTGTGGAAGTACTAAGGATGGTGATTATATGAAAGAATATTGGGAGTATTATATTTCCTGGTTCAAAATGGGACTGTTTACATTCGGCGGAGGCTATGCAATGCTGCCGATGATTCAGAAAGAGGTCATAGAAAAGCATCATTGGGCAACCGAAGATGAAGTTATGAACTATTACGCAATCGGTCAATGCACACCTGGCGTTATTGCCGTCAATACGGCTACATTCATTGGCTATAAACTGAAAGGTGTAGCCGGCGGGATTGTATGCACTTTAGGAGTCATATCTCCTTCTGTTCTGATCATCACGCTGATTGCCGCTCTTATAAGCAACTTCTCTGATCTATTGATCGTACAGAAAGCTCTCCAGGGAATCCGTGTGGCAGTTTGTGTTCTGATGACCTATTCCATCATTAAGCTTTGGAAATCAAGCGTAAAGAATATAGCTGGCATTGTTCTGTGTCTTACTGTATTTGCATTGTCATTCTTTACCAGTATTTCAACTGTTATTCTTGTTATTCTCGCTGGTATTTCTGGGGTTGTACTCAGTCAGCTCAAGATTGTGAAGGTGGACTGACATGAACAAAATACTGATTATGATGCTTGAGTTCTTCAAGACTGGATTATTTGCTGTAGGCGGCGGACTTGCAACAATTCCCTTCCTTACAGAAATGTCTGCCCGCTATGGCTGGTTTACACAGGAAATGCTGGCTACGATGATTGCCGTCAGTGAGTCTACTCCTGGTCCTGTCGGCATCAATATGGCAACATATGTAGGCTATACATCGTTTGGAGTTCTCGGAGGCATTCTTGCTACATTGAGTCTTGTTACTCCTAGCGTGATTGTCGTTTGCATCATTGCCAACATGCTGGAGAAATTTAAAAACAGCAGACTGGTCAAAGAGATCTTTGCAGGTCTTCGTCCTGCTGTTGTCGGTTTGATCATATCTGCTGTTGCCGGTATCTTTATCTCAACATTGTTTCATACAGATGCAGTCGGTATAGCCGCATTCTTTAACTGGAAATGCATCATTCTCTATGCAATCATGCTTGTGTTCTACCACTATTTCAAGAAGCTGCATCCGATCTGGATCATACTGATCTGTGCAGCTGCAGGAATACTGCTGCTCTAGTCTTCAGAGGCAAAAAGCTGCTTGGCTACTGAAGGAAGTTCCTTCAGTTTCTGAATAGAATACTCTGCATCCGCCGAACCAAACCCATATGCTGCATGGATAAACGGGACTCCCGCTTCTATGCAGCATTTTTGATCTCTTTCTGTATCACCCACATAGGCACAGGATGTAAGTCCCTGTTCTTTTACTAGCAGCTTGATATTATCAGGTTTGTCTAAACCCGTATCGCCAAAGCAGAGATGTCCTTCTACATAAGACTCAATCTTCGCCTGCTTCATGATTCTTTCGATATAGCCCTTGCCGCAATTTGAAAGAATATACAGATGATAGTCCTCACTCAATTGCTTGAATACATCATGAACATGCGGATAGAGAGAAGTGCCATTGCTGTCAATCTCTTTGTACTCTTCCTGGCAGCACTCTTCAACGATTGGGCAGCTGATGGATAGATCTACTTCCGGCATGATTCCTTTTGCCCAATCATCCATTGGCTTTCCCATATACCGTTTTATGAAATCAGCGGTCATTTCTCTATGCGGATACTCCATATCATTCAGGACCCTGCCCCACACTTTTAAAACAACATCGGTTGTATTGCACAATGTCCCATCAACATCAAATATCAGTCCAGTCTTACTCATCTGTTCAGCCCTGCCGCAATCATAATATGCTTTCCTTCTGTACTATCCTATCAGGTTCTGCTGTATAGTCAAAGATTCCTAATCATTGTGTCACTTGTTCTTCATTTCTATGCCGTGAATTCGATATACGCATCTGTTTTCGATATTTTGCTACTGTTCTTCGTCTGCAGGCTATGCCTTCCTGAAGCAGTTCTTCAGATATACGCTGATCACTGAAACCAGGTTCTCTTTCAATGATCTTTCTGATGCTCTCCATGCATTGCGAAACTGAAATGCCCGTTATTTCTCTATTCAAAAGCGTACGCATTGGAAATATGAGACCATCTTTTTCATAGTATTTGTCCTGCAGAGCACGGCTTACAGTTGCAGTATGCAGGCCAACCGCTTTTGACAGTTCCTCTAAACGGCATATCTTCTTCGCTGAATGATTGAGCAGATAGTCTTCCTGTATCCGAATCATTTCATTCATCAGTTTCAGAAGAGTTGTCTCTCTTCTGTTCAGACCGTTAATCAGCGACTGTATTTCTTTTGTATTGCTGCCAATATACTGCTTCTCTTCCTTAGTCAGATTATCAGAATCAAATTTCACAGTTCTGATTGTAAAGTATCTGATCGGCACTGCTTTCAGACCATCATCCGTGTATTCAATTCGAATTTCGGGCTTAATATACCTTTGCGGATTTGTATCGAATATTTCTCCAGGTCTCGGATTCAAAGAACTGATGATCTTTATTGCCCTCTGCAGATCCTCTTTGCTGCATTTCAGCTGGTCACATATGTATGCATGCTTTCCTTCGGCAATCTGCAGAAGATACTTCTGAATGATTTTCAATGCCAGTTTTTCTTCATAATCAGAGGGATGCATCTGAGCTTCTAAACATTCAGACAGATTCAATGCAGCGATACCCTCCGGCTGACAGGCCATGATTTCCATTCTTGTTCTATGAATTGTAACAAGTGGCAGATGCAGCTCTTCAGACAGTTTCTTTTCAGCAGTGCGAAGCCATCCATTGCCATCGCACTGATACAGAATTTCATCTGCCGCTGTCAGATTGATTTTCTCGTTATCCCGCAGCTGTGAAAGAATTGTTTCATTGCGTGAAGGTTTGCGTGTATCAGCAATATCCGCATTCAATTCTTCTTTAAAAGCATATATCTCTTCTATCTCAGCAAGAGGATTATCCTGCAGTTCCTTTTCAAGATCAGCTTTCAGATCCATCAATGATACCTGCAGCATCTTTAGTGACTGTCTCTGTCCCATGCTGAAAGATAGAGTCTGTTTCTGCTTCATCGCGTGATTCAGTTTCAATCCGTTCATAGGTCCTCTTTATTGTTATGATAGCAAAAAAGCATGCGGCAATATAGTACAAAACCCCCGGAAGCTTTCCTCCGAGGGTAAGGGATAAAGTAAACTTTTATTCTTTACAGAAGTCCGATGAATGAGCAGACAAGTGCAAGAATGATTGTAGCAACAATCAGAACTACTGGACTTACCTGTTTCTTCTTCAGAAGGTAGAACATCAGAAGCGTATAGCCCATCGGCAGAAGCTTCGGGAAGATTGTATCAAAGAATGCTGTCTGAATGCTGACTTCAATTCCGCCAGCTACTGTAATGACTGGCAGCAGTTCAATACTGACATAGGAAGCAATCAGCGCACCGATAACAGTAATACCTAAAATGGTTGCTGAGTTGGCAATAATATCTGAGTTTTCCTGCAGTATTTCGAATGACTTTGTACCAAGCGTATATCCCATGTGTGTCCACATGATACGCAGGCACCATACGACAACATATACGGAGACAAAGATAATCGGTCCTATGATCAGTCCTTCAGAAGCAAATGAGCATGAGATACCAGCAACAATCGGAAGCAGTGTGAACCAGAAGATTGCATCTCCGATTCCTGCGATTGGTCCAAACAGAGCAAGTTTTAAGCCCTTGATCAGACTGCGGTCTTCATGATTCTCTTCCAAAGAAATGAGCAGTCCCATAAGGAAGCCGACCAGGTTTGGATGTGTGTTGATGAATTCAAGGTTGTCTGTCATTGCTGCAGCAAGACCTTCTTTATCATCTTTATATATTTTCTTCAGTGCCGGCAATTGTGCAAGCAGCCATCCGCCTGCCTGCATTCTTTCATAGTTGAATGAAGCCTGCAGCAGTGATGATCCAAGGGCTAGTTTTGTAATATCTT
>CALEMD010000283.1 GCA_937902945.1 uncultured Erysipelotrichaceae bacterium
CATCCTGCAGGTACTTGATGCCATCCAGTTCATCCGCAACTTCATTGAGTGTTTCGGCCATGATGGAATTCAGGACAATGTTCGGCAATGAGGCAGACAGAGAGCTTCCAAGCATTCTGAATTCAAACTTATTGCCGGTGAAGGCGACTGGAGAAGTGCGGTTGCGATCTGTGTTGTCATGCGGAATGTAGGACAGTCCGCTGATTGGATTGAAATCTTCCTTGACAGGATTCTTTTTTACGGAAGATCCTTCTTTATATAGATCATAGAGAATATCTTCAATATAGGAGCCAAGGAATACAGAAATGATTGCCGGCGGAGCTTCATCCGCTCCTAGACGGAGATCATTGCCTGGACCTGAGCTGCTCATGCGAAGCAGGACAGGGTAGGTATCTACTGCCTTGAGGAATGCACAGACAAAGACGAGGAAACGGATATTCTCTGCCGGCTTGTCGCCAGGAGAGAAAAGATTCTGGCCATTGCTTGTCATGATGGAGTAATTGTTATGCTTGCCGCTGCCATTGATGCCGGCAAATGGCTTTTCATGAAGCAGGCATGCCAAACCATGTTTCTCAGCTGTCTTCTTCAGAATATCCATTGTCAGCTGGTTCTGGTCGATTGCAATGTTGGCATTGCAGAATACCGGTGCCAGTTCAAATTGACCTGGGGCTACTTCGTTATGTTCGGCTTTTGCATAGATTCCAAGCTTCCACAGCTCTGCATCTGCATCTTTCATAAAAGCAGAAACACGGGTAGGGATAGATCCAAAATAATGATCATCCAGTTCCTGTCCTTTGCATGCCGGTGCGCCAAGAAGTGTTCTGCCGGCCAATTTAAGATCAATGCGATGATCAAAGTATTTTCTGTCAATCAGGAAGTATTCCTGTTCAAGACCGACAACCGGTGTGCAGAAGCGCACATCTTTATCACCCAATAGGTTTACCACACGGGTTGCCGCATTGCTTACAGCTGTCATAGATTTCAGCAGAGGTGCTTTCTTATCCAGAGAATCACCATTGTAGGAGACAAATACAGTCGGTATGCACAGCACTCCGTCTTTGATGAAGACAGGTGAGGTGACATCCCAGTATGTATATCCGCGGGCTTCAAAGGTAGCTCTGAGACCTCCGCTTGGGAAACTTGAAGCATCCGGTTCTCCCTTGATCAGAGATTTGCCGGAAAAGCGAGTCATAGGTTCGCCGGTTTCTTCTGAAGGGGAAATAAATGCATCGTGCTTTTCTGCGGTAGAGCCAGTCATTGGCTGAAACCAATGGGTGAAGTGCGTTGCTCTTTTTTCCAGTGCCCAGCGCTTCATGGCATGTGCTATGCCATCGGCAGTTGTTCGATCCAATGTACCTTCTTTTGCGACTGTTTTCTTCCATGATTCATAGATTGGGTGCGGCAGACGTTCCTGCATTTCTCTTTCACCGAATACCAGTGAGCCGAAATCTTCAAATGGAGTTTCCATAGGTTTAATCTCCTTTAATGAAATTATTTTGCGTCCGTCACGAAAAAAAGTCAATTATTACTTTTATATTTCACAAAATTATCAAAATTGCGGAAAATATTTCAAAATATCGATAAAAATCTCATAAATTACAGGAAATGTTCAAAAAATTCTGAAAACGCAATAAAAAACCGTACTCAATAATACGAGTACGGTGCTTCAGATTCGGATGTATCCAGTTTAACGGATTTAACTTCAGGAACTTCATCAATCAGGATGGCTTCAATGCCATCTGTCAGTGTGCTGTCAATCATCATGCATCCGGCACATGCTCCGTTCATTCTGACGGTAACTACTCCATCTGCATAATCAACCAGTTCAACATCGCCTCCGTCAGCCTGAATATATGGACGTATCTTGTTGATGGTTTTTTCAATGCGTTCCAGCAGATCACTCATCTTTGCCTGATCATCTGCTGAAGCAGTATTTTTGCTTATTTCTGATTCCTCGTTTTTTGTTTCATCTGCCATGAGCCATTCCTCGTTTTCTAAATTCCAAACCGTGCAATCAATGCAACCAGCATTCCCAATATAATGCCGCCGATTACTTCAATCCACTTGTGACCAAGTACATTCTTTACCTTGGTCTGATAAATAGGGCTGTCCAGATCAACATTCAGCTTCTCGTGGATATCCTTGACCAATTGTTGCGTAATTTTGATATTTTGTCCACTGTAATACCTAACATTTGCTGCATCATAAACAACTATCACAGCTACTGTAAGAGTGACTGCGAATATAGTTGAACTGAATTGCTCCCGGATGCCTACTGCAAGAGCAAGAGCAGCAACCATGGCACTGTGTGAACTTGGGAAACCGCCGCTGTCCTTGAGCAGAGACCAGTTCCATTCATGAGTTTTTATATAGTTGAAGAAAGGCTTCAGAGCCTGTGCTAATACTGCAGAAATGACACCGGCCCAGAACGGATACATCGTTTGCATGAAGGATCTCCTTTACGGGGTAAAGTATAACACAGATAGAATCACCTGTGATATACTGGCAAAGAAAGCGGGAATGCATGAATGAACTATGAAATCGGGCAGATAGCAGAAGGAAAGGTCACTGGGATTCAGCCATACGGTGCTTTTGTTTCTCTAGATCCCCATACCACCGGTTTGATCCATATTTCAGAGATCAGCGATGGCTATGTAAAGGATATTCAGCAGTTTGTTTCCATCGGCGATACGGTTAAAGTCAAGATCATTGACTATGATGAAAAAAACCATCAGGCCAGACTGTCGCTGAAGGCTCTGTCCCATAGAAGAGCTGCCGGCTCCTGGCGCTCCGGAAGCAGAAAAGCATCTCTGCCTGCAATGAAAATTGGATTTCAGACTATAGCAGATCACATGGATCAGTGGATTAAAGAAGCCAAGGAGGAAATGAAATGATGAAGTTTGATGCTGCACATGCACATTTACAGGAAGATATCAATTCCTATCAGCCGGAAGTAAGCCGTCTTCACAAAATGATTGTGGATAAAACAGGAGCTGGAAATGATTATATGGGCTGGGTTGACTGGCCTGTGAACTATGATAAAGATGAATTCCAGCGTATGCTTGCAACTGCTGAAAGAGTGAAGGATAAGGCAGAAGTGCTGCTTGTCTGCGGCATCGGCGGTTCTTATCTTGGAGCAAGAGCGGGTATTGAAATGATTCAGGGACTGTACCCAGATCTGAAGACGGAAGTGATCTTTGTTGGCAATACATTCTCAAGCACATATATGAGACAGGTTCTGTCCTATATTGAGAACAAGAGTGTTGTGCTGAATGTCATCAGCAAATCCGGAACCACTACGGAAACAGCCCTTGCATTCCGTCTGCTCAGAGAAATGATGGAAAAGAAATACGGCAAAGAAGAGTGCCGTGAAAGAATCATTGCCACTACAGATAAGGCAAGAGGAACACTGAAGCAGCTTGCAGATCAGGAGGGATATGAATCCTATGTCATCCCTGATGATATCGGCGGACGCTATTCAGTTATTACGCCTGTTGGACTGCTGCCTATGGCAATTATGGGCATTGATATCAAAGCGATTATGCAGGGACTGAGCGATGCTCGCACAGATCTCAGCACAGATGATCTGAAGGCCAATCCGGCTTATGCATATGCTGTCAGCCGTCGAATTCTGCAGAAGCAGAACCGCGATGTGGAAATGTTTGTTACATATGAACCGCAGCTGAGAAGTCTCAGTGAATGGTGGAAGCAGCTTCTTGGAGAATCAGAAGGAAAAGAAGGCAAAGGAATTCTGCCTGATTCTGTTGTATTCTCTACAGATCTGCACTCCCTTGGTCAATTTATTCAGCAGGGCAAGAACAGCATGCTGTATGAGACTCTGCTGCAGGTAGAAACACCGACACTGGATGAAAAGGTGCCGAATGATCCTGCCAATCTTGATGGCATGAACTATCTCAGCGGCAAGAGCCTTGACTGGGTAAACAAGATGGCATGCCAGGGAACACTGGAAGCACATGAGATTACAGGCTCTGTGCCGAATCTGATCATCAGCATCCCAGATATGAAAGAGCATACCTTTGGATATCTGTGCTATTTCTTCTTCCTTGCAACAGCAATGACATGCTATATGCTGGATATCAATCCTTTCAATCAGCCGGGTGTAGAAATCTATAAGAAGAATATGTTCCGTCTGCTTGGAAAACCACAGAAGTAATTACTCAAGTTTGTATAGCAGCAGTCAATGCAGATCCTGCATGACTGCTGTTTTTTAGGAGCAGTATACATGATTGAAACACTGATAATGACAATTGCTGCATTCATTGCCGCAAATATCGATGATGTGATTGTATTTGCGGTACTGCTGGCACAGAACAATGATCGAAAGAGATTCAGACAGATGATGGCAGGGAGATATATTGGAACATTTCTGCTGCTTGCTATAAGCGCGATCACAGTGCTGGGTATTTCTCTGCTGCCTGATTGGGTGATAGGACTCATGGGATTTGTTCCCATTGCCTTAGGCATTAAGAGTATTTTTGATTATCGGAAGTCTGAAGAGCAGTCAAAAGATTCTGTCCAAGAGCATACAGATATGACGCTGACCTATATGCTGCTGACAATTGCAAATGGAGCTGACAATATCGGCGTATATATTCCGCTTTTCAGCAATTTCAGCATGGCGGATGCCGTGAGTTCAGCGATTGTGTCTGCACTTATGACAGCACTGTTCTGCTTCGCTGTAAGAAAGATTGCAGAACTTCCTTATATACAGATACAGATCAGAAAATATCAAGCAGTCATTGTTCCGTCTGTTCTTATCATTCTAGGCATTGTGATTCTGTACAGGTATTTTTTCATATAAAAAAGACTGATTTGCATCAGTCTTTGAAGGGTTCTGCTGAGAAACAGGCTAGACTTTGGTGATTTTATCTCTCAGTCCGGAAGTATATACAATGGTATAGTCGCCGGAAACCATGCTGTATTCAGATTCAGGTGCTGAAGCAGAGTCCATAATCCAGACAGCTTCAAGGGTGGTACCAGGATGCGCTTCTTTATAGGCCTGAATTAGTTTCAGGCCTGCTTCATAGTCGAGTGTGAACAGGGATGTGCTCAGACAGTCTGCATCTCCTGAATCAGGTGTGATGATTGTAACAGAGTGGAAGTGGCTGGCAGGATACAGAGTTGAAGGATCAATGATGTGATGATATGTATTCCCGTCTTCAGCAACATAATATCTTTCATAGTCGCCGGAAGTAACAAATGAATTGGTCCCGTCGATTGCGACAACAGCAAGACTGCCTTCACCGCCTGGATTCTGAATGCCTACACGCCATGCGCTGCCATCTGCTTTAGGCCCCAATGTGCGGTTGTTTCCGCCGGCATTGATTGCGGCATGGGTGACGTTTTCGTTTTCCAGGATCTGTGCGGCCTTTTCAGTCGCAAATCCTTTGGCAATGCCGCCTACATCAAGCTGCACATCCGGATCGCTGATATACACAGTAGAAGCATCTTCATCAATGATTATGCTGTCCCATCCGCTGTGCTCTGCGGCTGCTTCAAGTTCTGACTGTGTGGGAACATTTCCATATTCTCCATCCTCATTCAGAGTTATGCCTTCTTCACGGTATGTGTGCCATACCTTTAGCAGAGCACCCATGGTGACATCGAATTCACCATCTGTCAGATCGTAGAAGTCTTTTGCTTTGTTCAGCATTTCAATGATGGCAGAATCCACTTTAACTGGCTGTATGCCGGCATTTTCGTTGATTGTCTTAATGTTATTGATGCCGTCATAATCCTTGTAGATGTCAAACAGAGAATTATAGTAGGAAAACAGGTCTGTTACCTCTTGAAAATGGGAATCAAAATCTGTTTTGCTGGAAGTTGTTTCCTGCAGTGAAATAAACGTGTCAAAACCGGAATCAAGGGAAATATTGCTGTAGGTCTGAACAGCGGAGGAAGGGCTTGCAGAAGCCGCATTGGAGCCGGATTCAGCGCATCCGCTGATAATGCAAAAATTCACAACTAATAGAGCTTTCAGTATTCTTTTCATATTTTTTGATTATACCACTATTAGCAGTTATTTTCTCTTGTGAAAGATGATATAATACTCACGATTATAAGGAAAGGATATTGAAATCATGTCGTTATTAACAGGAGAAATGCGGCATCATCTGAATGGACATAAAGATCTGACAGATCATGCTGAAGTTCTGAAGGTTTCTGCACCGGATGTAGTTTATATACCTCTAGTAAATGGAAACGCTCCCTGCCAGCCGCTGGTCAAGGTTGGCGATGAAGTCAAAATAGGAACAAAGATTGCTGAAAGAAATGACCATTTTTATCTGCCTCTATTTTCGTCTGTTTCCGGTACAGTAACTGGAATTCAGAAGAAGCTTACAGGCGGTATGGCAATGGCGGATCACCTAGTGATTCAGAATGATCATCAGAATACAGAAGAGAGATCATTCGCACCAATTGATTATCAGAGTGTTACAAGAGAGGAGCTGATTGATTTTGTGAAGAATGCAGGCATGCTTGGCTGCGGAGGCGCTGGATTCCCAACCTATGTCAAGTACATGAAACCTGATAAAGTTGATCTCTTGATTATCAACGCAGTTGAATGCGAACCGTATCTGACTACGGATTACCGCATGTGCTTTCTGCATACGGATCTTCTGAAGACGGGAGTGCAGGCGTTCTTTAAGCTTTCTATGGCAAAGAAATGCTGCATTGCTGTAAAGGAAGACAAAGCAGAATTGATAGCATTGCTGCAGAAAACATTTGCAGATGTACAGGGAGTTGAAGTCAAGACTGTTCCTGATAAATATCCGATGGGATGGGAAAGAGAGCTTGTCTGGGAGATTACCCGCAAGCGCTATGATAAACTGCCTATCGCAGCTGGATGCATTATCAATAATGCAACAACAGCTATTGCACTTGGTGATGCCATTGAGAATGGCATGCCAATCCGCAGCAAGCTTGTGACAGTATCCGGAGACGGGGTCAAAGAACCGCACAATGTAGAAGCAGTGATCGGGACAAGTGCTCATGATCTGGTTCTTGCATGCGGGGGATATACTTCCGATGATGTTCTGCTGATGGCAGGCGGCCCAATGATGGGCAAGACGATACCGAATGATGCATTTGCAATTGGACCTACAAACAACGGACTGACTGTCATGCAGCATCGTGAACCGTTCAGCGTTAAATGCCTGCGCTGCGGCAAGTGCACGGAAACATGTCCTGCAGGATTGCAGCCTGTGCGCATCAATATGAGCACAACAATCAAGGATATCAATGCTTTGAAAAAATTGAGTGTCAATGATTGCATTGAATGCGGTCTATGCACATATGTCTGCCCATCTATGCTTGATGTGACAGAAGGAATCCGGAAAGCCAAGAAGTATATGGCTCTGGTAAAGAAATAAGGGGAGGACAGAAGATGAAATTTACATTTAAACCTTCACCGAACTACCGGACAAACCAATCGACTTCCGGCATCATGAGAGATGTGGCATTGGGTCTGTTAGCAGTCACGGTATTCAGTGTTATCTATTATTCAATGCATTATGGAACACAGTATGGCCTGCGCATCATCATCATGATGGTCATTGCTGTTGTCAGTGCTCTTGCTACTGAAGCACTCTATTTCAAAGCAACGAAACAGGATGTCAAGAAGGGCCTGATGGGATCCTATGGATGGATCACAGCAATGATTCTTGTGCTGATATCCAACGTGAATGTCAGCTACTATGCGATCTGCTTTTCAACAGTGACTGCAATATTCTTCGGCAAACTGGTATTCGGCGGTTTCGGACAGAATATATTCAACCCAGCAGCATTCGGTGAAGCAATTGTCATGACGGCATTCGGTGCCAGTGTGATTTCCGACTTCACAACCGGAGCAACTCCGGCAACAGCAATGGGCTCAGCAGGCTGGATGATGTCCTCATCCAGTGCTGTTGCTTCTTTTGCTGGAAATTACGGCGGCATCTTGAATATGTTCCTTGGCAACTATACAAGCACTATTGGCAGTACAAGTGCAATTCTTCTGCTGATTGTCTTCGCATTCCTTGTATGGCGCAAAGACATTGACTGGAGAATGCCTGTATTCTATGTCGGTACAAGTTTTGTATTGGCACTTGTGATCGGCATGATGCACGGTGCTGGAGCTATGTATCCTGTTCTGTATATTCTTACAGGCGGAATCATGTTCGGAGCAGTATTCATGATCACTGATCCGGTAACTACTCCAATCTCCATACCTGGCCGCATCGTATATGCAGTTGGAGCGGCATGCCTGACAATGATCATCCGTTATAAATCAAATCTGGCAGATGGTGTACTGTATTCGATCCTGCTGATGAATATGCTGACACCGGCTATTGATAAGATGATGGATGGCAATCAGATCAAGGATGCAGCAAAGCTCCGCAATAATCTATTGATCGTTTCTGCCTGCAGCATTGCAGTCGTACTGCTTGTTGGCATTACGGTAACACCGACTGAAGCATCATCTTCACAGGGAACCGGAAGCGGTACTGCTGAAACAGGCGGGACAGCTTCAGCGGGAACACCGATTGCTCTTTCAGATGACTATGCAGACTATAAGGCAGAATGCACAGAAAGCAGCAATGACGGAACCACAGCAGTCTATGCCTGCACAGCAAGAGGATTCGGACTGATAGATCCGGATGGAATAGCGACTGCTACAGGACACGAATATGCAAGAAATGAAGCAGAGATCACAGTTGATATAGCAGGGAAGAAAATCACTTCCTATAAGCTGACAGTATTCGGAGATACAGCTGATATTGGAGACAAGGCAACAACAGATGATGCACTTGCTCAGTATGCAGATAAGACAATCGATGATTCTGTTGATGCAACTACAGGCGCAACATATACAAGCAAATCCATGGCAGCCATGGGAGCAGCGGCACTGAATGCAGCTGCTGGAAACTAGGAAGGGGGATACTTTAGATGAATAAGGATTCTACAGCATATAAAGTCATACTTCTTGGTGTTCTATGTGCAGTATGCGGAACATTGCTTTCAGCAGTCAACAGTGTGACAGCACCGATTATTGAAGAAGCATCTATTGCCGCTGAGAAGCAGAACCTGGAACTCATTTATCCAGGAGCAACTTTCACTGAAGCAGAAAATACGGATACTACCGGACTGATTACCGGCGTCTATGAAGCAGAGGGAAAAGGATATATCTATAAGATTGAGACAATCGGATATAACTCTTCTGGATTTACATTCCTGATTGCATTCAACAATGATGGATCGGTTGGCGGTTATGCGGCAATCACGCAGAATGAATCGCCAGGATTCGGAGCCCGCTGCTTTGAGGATGATTACACTAATACAGTGAAGTCATTGACTTCTGCTGATGCATTCCCGCTGCTTACCGGCGCAACTATTACAAGTACAGCAGTCGTTAAGGGAATTGATGCAGCAAAGGCATGCTTTAATGAGACGATGGGCATCACCTATGATGCAACTGCTACAGCAGCACCGGCAGAAACAAAAGGTGAAACATTGGCTCTAGCTGATGACTACGCAGACTATAAGGCAGAATGCACAGAAAGCAGCAATGACGGAACCACAGCAGTCT
>CALEMD010000284.1 GCA_937902945.1 uncultured Erysipelotrichaceae bacterium
TCGGGTCTTTGACAGCTAAATAAAGGACAAGAATTCAAAAGCGACGTAATGATCGCTTTTTTTGTATCTTTTTCTGTCAAATTTATTGATTTTATATACCGTTATGTTTTGTTATGTGTTATAATGGTCTCGGATGGTGATGACTATATGCGCGTAATCTCTTCGAAGTCTAAAAATGCTGAATCCTTCTACTTGAATCTAGCCTATACAAATGAGCACGGCAAAAGTACTTCTCGCACTTACAAGAAGCTTGGTACTCTCAAAGAATTATCTAAAAAGCTGAATACAGACCGTGACGGTGTGGTTGCCTGGTGCAATGAACAGTGCCGCATCGAAACAGCGAAGTACAAAGAAGAGAACGAAATTGTATATATCCCACTTCACCCAAGCAAGACTAGAAAGAAAGATGATCTTCAGAAACTGAACTGCGGTTATCTCTATCTTCAATCTTTGTGCAGCCAGCTGAGAATCGATAATATTACAAGGAATATCAAATCAAGGCATGACTACAAATATGACATGAATGCCATACTGACAGATCTGATTTATGCAAGAATACTGTCTCCTTCAAGCAAATGCAGTACGTATGATTATTGTCAGAAGCTCATTGAGAAACCGACTTATAAAATGCACGATATCTATCGCGCTCTGTCTGTTCTCTCAACAGAATCTGATTATATCCAGTCAGAGCTTTACAGGAACAGTAACTTTATTCACCCACGCAATAAGAAAGTTCTTTATTATGACTGTACAAATTTCTATTTTGAAATCGAACAGGATGACAATTTAAGAAAGTATGGAAAGAGTAAAGAGAACAGGCCAAATCCTATTGTCGGTCTCGGTCTGTTCATGGATGAAGATGGAATTCCTTTGGCATTCGATATACATCCTGGAAATCAGAATGAGCAGCTTACACTGAAGCCTCTGGAACAGAAAGTTATCAGAGATTATGAATGTGCAGAATTCATATACTGTTCAGACAGCGGTCTAGCTTCTAAGAACAACAAGCTCTTCAACAGCACCAATGGAAGATCCTATATCATCACGCAGTCATTAAAGAAGCTAAAAAAAGAAGACAGAAACACTGCTTTGAATCCTACTCAATTCAGACTGATTGGAAGTAACAAGTTCATTGACTTAACAGAACTCGATGAAACAGAACCTTCTGTCTACAATTCTGTTTATTACAAGATACTTCCTCATACTGTAGGAAATCAGGAAGAGATGATTGTAGTAACATATTCGCCAAAATACAAAGCTTACCAGTCCAAGATAAGACAGGGACAGATTGATCGAGCGGTTAAGGCAATCCAAAGTGATAATGTTGTAAAGAAGACAAAATCAAACCAGCATGATCCTGCACGGTTTATCAAAACAACCTCACTGACAAAAGACGGTGAAGTTGCGGATAAGAATTCCTATGAACTCAATCATGAAGCTATAGAGAATGAGAAGCAGTACGATGGATTCTACGCAGTATCTACAAACCTGGATGATGACATTGAAGAAATTATCAACGTCAACAAAAAGAGATGGATGATAGAAGAGTGTTTCCGAATCATGAAGACAGACTTTGAAGCCCGTCCTGTTTATCTGCAGAAAGAAGACAGAATCAAAGCACATTTTCTGACATGCTTTATATCTTTACTGGTATACAGACTTCTCGAAGTAAAACTGGAAAAGAAATATACAACAGATGAGATCATCGTTACCCTGAGAGATATGGAAGTTATCAAGCGTGAGGGATACGGTTACGAATCAATCTATGACATAACAGACTTAACAAATGACTTAAACAGATTATTTGGCTTCAGAACAGACACCGAAATCATTAAGAAAGCAAAAATGAGAAGCATCATCAGAAGTTCTAAAGAAACGAAGACATTACGTTAGTCCGCCACATAACAGAAAAGTTCAGAAATCCCCTTCAGCACTGGGTTTCCTGAACTTTTTTACTTCTACAGCTGTCAAAGATGAGATTATA
>CALEMD010000285.1 GCA_937902945.1 uncultured Erysipelotrichaceae bacterium
GGCACGAGAATGCAATGTCAAATGCTATTTATCCTCTTTTATCTCGCCTTCAGAAAGAATATAGAGTCGATATATATGCCGAAAACCCAAATCTGGATCTTCCACTTGAAGAGGAAGTGCCCGGTTATCATATATATCGAAATGCGGAACCATATCATGGTATTCATAAAAAGACAGCATTGCTGCTGTATAAATTGCATCAGATCGTTAACACAGATATACGTTGCATTTCCAAGAAAAATGCTATTATACTCATAAAAATACTGAGAGTATTAGTGGGTGGCTGGGCTAGAAATAGTAAAAAGTATATTCATCCAGAACAATTAATGAATTTGCACTCGTATGATGCAGTGATATCAATTTCTTCTCCAATAATCAATCAGTCAATTGCCTTGGATTTATATAAGAAGGGTATTTTCAAAACTAGAAAATGCATATGGATATCGTATTTTTTAGATCCTTTTGCTACATATATTGGGAATGTGAATAACTCTAGATTTGATGAAATGATGGCATTTGAAACAGATGTATATAGATATTCAGACTTAATTATCACTTCTCCAGAAATAAAAGAGGATAATCACAATTATCCGACATCATTATTTGATTGCAAAGTGAAATCTATTCAATTGGCAACACTGGATTTTCATAGATCATATGAGTACAATCCATATCCTTATTCACCTAGTAAAATAAATTGTTTTTTTGCTGGCAGTTTTTTTGATATCCGTGTCAGAAATCCAAAACGAATGTTTGAAATCATAAGTCAATTTGATGAGTCTATTCAAATCTATATTGCTTGTTATCTTGAATGTACGGAAGTCAAAAAAATGAGACTTCATTATTGTGATGGAAAGAATAACATACATTGGCTTGGAAGAGTTGATATGAAGCGTTGTTTTGAAATGATGAAAGGTGCTGATGTGCTTATAAATGTTGGAAATAAGAGTTCTAATCAAACGCCAAGTAAAATATTCGATTATATATCATTTGGCAAGCCGATAATTAACTTTTATTCTATTTCAAATGATACTTCTGTGAAGTATACTCGAGATTATCCGAGTATATTAAATCTTGATAATAATGAATTTGATATAGCAAAACAGATCAAGTTGACAGATGAATTTATCAAACAATCAAAAGATATAAAAATCGATATACAGCAACTTGAAAAGGAATTCAATCAATATGAATCGGGATCTATTGCAAATGAATTTGCTAACTTGATTCATGATATAATGAAACAGTAAATTAGCTTTAGAAAAGGCAGGATTATTGATGAAAATTGCTATTGCAGGCACAGGATATGTAGGCTTATCTAATGCAGTACTTCTTTCTCAGCATAATGAAGTACATGCTTTGGACATTATCAAAGATAAGGTTGATTTGATCAATGAACATAAGTCGCCAATCGTGGATAAAGAGATTGAAGAGTATTTTGCAACAAAAACTCTGAATCTTCAAGCTACATTGGATCCAAAAGAAGCATATTCAGAAGCAGAATATGTTGTGATTGCTACACCAACCAACTATGACCCAGATAAGAACTATTTTGACACCAGCAGTGTTGAAAATGTTATTGAAACAGTACTGTCTATAAATCCAAAGTGCACGATCGTTGTTAAGTCAACTGTACCGGTAGGGTATGTTGAAAGCATAAAAGAGAAATATGGAATAAATAACATTTTCTTCAGTCCTGAATTTCTTAGAGAAGGGAAAGCTCTTTATGATAATCTTTACCCTTCAAGAATTGTCATTGGAGAAAAGAGTGACAGAGCAACTGTCTTTGCTAAACTGCTGACAGATGCTGCTGTTAAACAGGACATACCAGTACTATTCACTGGCAACACAGAAGCGGAAGCAATAAAGCTCTTCAGCAATACCTATCTTGCTCTTCGTGTAGCGTATTTCAATGAACTGGACACATATGCCGAAGTAAGAGGATTGGATACCAAAGAGATTATTGATGGCGTATGTCTGGATCCGAGAATTGGAAGCCACTATAACAATCCATCATTTGGATATGGAGGCTATTGCCTTCCAAAGGATACTAAGCAGCTGCTCGCCAATTATGAAGATGTTCCAAGCAATCTGATCCAGGCTATTGTTGATTCCAACAGTACCAGAAAGGATCATATTGCCAATATGATCTTGAAGAAGAATCCAAAGGTAGTAGGGATCTATCGTCTGGTTATGAAATCCAACAGTGATAACTTCCGTTCTTCCTCAATACAGGGAATTATGAAACGCGTCAAGGCTAAAGGAATTGAAGTGGTTGTATATGAACCGGTATTGAAAGAAGAGACCTTCTTCAATTCAAGAGTCATTAAAGATCTTCAGGAGTTTAAGAATATCAGTGATGTCATTGTATGCAACCGCATGAACAGTGAATTGAATGATGTAATTGATAAGGTATATACAAGGGATCTGTTTAAGAAAGACTGAGATGGCTGAAGAGAACAGAAGAGACTATGCAATTGATACACTAAGAGTCTTAGGACTCTTTTTGGTAATTCTTGCACATTGCAGTCCTTCTGAAACGATTTTCCAACTCAGACAATTTGATGTAACCATGCTGGTATTCATTTCTGGAATGTCATTTTCTTACTCGAAGAGTAAGATTGATAAGTCAAATTATCTGAATTATGTTATCAAGCGATTTAAAAGACTGGTTCTGCCAGTATGGATTTTCTTGGTACTGTACTTCACTGTGTTCGGATTGATTATGCAGGAATCATTTTCAATAGGAACAATTGTGTCTTCTTTCTGTCTGGTTAATGGAATTGGATTTGTCTGGATATTTAGAGTCTTGTTCAGTGTGTCTTTGCTCAATCCCTTATTAGAATGGATTGGTGACAAATGTTCAAACCTGAAATTATTCATTGGCATAATTTCATTATTGATCATCAATGAAGGTTTTAACTATTATCTTATTCATGGTATTGCTAACGAAATGATTAGAGATATCCTCAGCTATACGATTGCCTATACAGTTGGATATGGAATAATCTCAATGATGGGGATTGTATGGAGAAAGCAGACTAAAACGTACAAAATCGGTTATTTTTCTGTGTTTCTCATATTATTTCTCGTTTGGGGAAGATTATTGCTAGATAATTTCCCATCTTTGCAGCTATATAAATATCCGCCAACCATCTACTACATATCATATGGCATGCTATTCAGTATTGTGTTATATGAATTGTTTTCAAGGATTAAGCATTATTCGAAAACGGTTGTATGGCTTTCTAAAGAAACATTTACAATATACCTGATACATATTATTGTATTGAAAGTTAATAGTTATATGCCATTTTCCAGTTTTATGAACGTATGG
>CALEMD010000286.1 GCA_937902945.1 uncultured Erysipelotrichaceae bacterium
CTTACACCTACCCAACTGCGACTATAAAACATCTCGTTCTTCAGACGACCAAATAGACCTTCGCAGGCAGAATTATCAGGAGAACATCCCTTCTTTGACATAGAACGTTGAAGACCGGCAGTATCCATTCTGGATATCCAACCTGGCCAACGATAATGACAGCCGCGATCTGTATGAACTACAGGATGTTCATTGTCACAGAGTGTACTGATTGCATCATCCAGCATATCATTGACAAGACTGGCATCAGGAACAGTCCCGATTTTCCATGTTGGAAGCATTCCGTCAAAACAATCTATTATAGGTGAAAGATATATCTTGCCAGCAGGAATAGCGAATTCTGTTATATCCGTCAGCCATTTCTCATTCGGTGCATCAGCATGGAAATTTCGTTCAATGATATTTGGCACGCTAGGTGTTATTTCGCCTTTATATGAGCTGTATTTCTGATTCTTCCGTTTGCTTTTTACTGTTAGGCCACACTCTTTCATTATTCTACGTATGATTTTCTCAGAGACACGGATACCTTCTCTGAATAGTAATGCATAAATTCTGCGATAACCATATCTTCCAGAATTCTCATCAAACAACACTTTGATTTGGCAGCGCAATGCTTCATATTTGTCTTGGGATAATGCAATCTTATGCTGATAGTAATAGCTGCTTTTGGATAGCTTTAGACTTCTCAGAAGAAGCGGCAGTGAATACTTATTCCTCAGGGCGTCGATGATCACTGCCTTCTCCTGGCTTTTGAGTGCTGTCATATCGACGCCGGGGTCTTTTTTTAGAATATCTAGTGTCTCCTTTAGGATATCAATTTCCAGCTGCATGTTCTGAATTTGAGTTCGTAACTTATCAACTTCTTGTGAGGATGCCTGCTCCCCTTCAGGAACTATGCCTTGAGGATCGTCTTTGGGATTCATGAGTGCAGCAGCTCCTCTCTGCATATACTTCTTTCTCCACGTGTATATACTGGATCTGGTGTAACCGATATCTTCTGATACCAATTGTACATTTTCTCCATGTTCAAAGCAACGACGTATCGCTTCCATTTTGATTTCAACAGATGGGTGCATTGGGTGTTCAGAGGTATTATTCCATTTCTTCCGTGGAGCCTTTTGCTTTGTGACAACATTACTCGCAGCAATCCAATTATATAGAGCTTGCCTTGTTGGATAACCCAAACACTGAATTACTTTTGTAACTGATTTGGATTGGTCATACAGCTTTAGGGCTTGATGCTTTTGATATTTTGAAAACACTTTAGTTACTCCTTTCAGAGCCCCACCAGTGTCCGACTTTTTGTCCGCACCCCTGTATTCAGTTGACTTACTCTACAGACAGAGGCCTTAACCGGCACAAAAAATGACTGGCCAGAATTTCAAAGGCTTTTATCTGATTGTCGATCCGGACTAATTGATGTGGTTATCACGAAATCCATATCACGGCTAGC
>CALEMD010000287.1 GCA_937902945.1 uncultured Erysipelotrichaceae bacterium
CATTATCATCAAGAATTGACCAATTTCTTCAGAAAGCATCCATAAACGCTTTTGTCTTTTCTTCACTTTTCTAAACTGGATATATTCATTTTGCGAGTGCTTGCACATCCTCAAATTCCAAATAAAGAAAAGCCGCCCGCTCATTTCTGAGAAGACAGCTTCATTCTGTTACATGGTGATCCCTGAGGGACTCGAACCCTCGACCCACTGATTAAGAGTCAGTTGCTCTACCAACTGAGCTAAGGGATCATCTGCACTGTGTGCTTTGTTAGTATACCGCAAGCAGTATATGTATTTCAAGCGTTTTTTACCAAATGCCTGTCTGTGCAGGCAATATATCTCACAGTACAGGCATTCAGCAGTTTCAAATACTACTCAATTTGCTGAGTAGGATCCTTCGTCAGATTTACAACCCACTTTTCCTTGCTGACAAGATGGTATGCAAATGTCAGTTTGACCATATCTGTCAGCTGTCCAATAATGTATATCCATATATAAGAGAAATCCGTACAGTAAGTAACAAAAGCAACAATCGGAATATTGATGCACCCCATAAAGCAGCTATCCATAATGAGAGTATGCTTCATATCTCCGCCTGCCCTAAGTGTGAAGTAGCATTGCGTGGTTGCCATATAAATCCAGAACATAAAGCTTTGAATGATAAGGAAGTTCTGTGCCATGCTCTTTGCCGTTGCGGAAACTTCAGAATAGAGAAGCGGAACCGCAAATGATGAAGCAAACATCATGACTGCAAACACACATGACAGCATGACACTGAAGCCAAGTAGCTGATAGCCGTGTCTGCGTGCTTTTTCCAATTCATTTGATCCCAGCGGCTGAGAAATGAAGACGGTTGTTGCTGCCGCCATACCAGCAAACAGTGTAAAGAATATATCTCCTACAGTACTGGCAATAGAATATCCAGACATGACCTCACTGCCGCGATACGAATAGAACTTGAACAGCATCGACATGCCAGATGACCACAGAACCTCGTTCAGCATCAATGGTGCAGCCTTCGCAAGAACCTTAGTCATAATCTCCTGCGGTATTGCAAAGATATCCTGAAGTCTTGTCTTGAAAGCAAAGTCTGTACGATACAGCGCCAATAAAGCCAAGCTAAGCTCAACAAGACGGGCGATCACAGTTGCTACAGCAGCTCCTGCTATGCCCAAACGCGGAAAACCGAAACTGCCAAAAATCAAACAGTAGTTTAGAACTGTATTGGTTGCTACTGCAACCACACTGCAGCGCAGAGGAATCTTCATTTCTCCAGTCGCTCTCATTGCATTGTATATGCTGACTGTGATAGCAGTAGGCACAAAGGACGATGCCACAATCCGAATATATCCAACTCCATCTGCAATGACCGTCGCATCAGAAGTAAAGAAACCTAATATGCCTGAAGAAAGCAGAAGTCCAGCTAAAGTAAACCCAGTCATGATCACGCAGGCAATTACCAGCAGAGTACGGAATGTCTGCTTCATATGCTCCTGTTCACCAGCACCATAATACTGGGCGATGAATACAGAAGCTGCTGCGGCAAGTCCGTTGGTTCCAAACAAAGCAATCATATAATAGCGGTTGACTGCAGCCACACTGCTTAGTGCTGCATCTCCAAGCTGTCCTACCATTAAGTTATCAACAAGGTTGACTGAACTTGATATAAGCTGCTGCAGCATCAAAGGTATGGCGGCTGCCAATACTGCTTTCATGAAAGTTCTGTCACATAAAAATTTTTTCAAACCCTTTTCCATTAGAAATCCCCTCGATTTGCCTATTCTACACTATTTCATATGCTTTTGACAGTCATTGGTGAAGAAATGATATCCGTACTATAATAATGAAGGAGGCAAGCCATGAACTCTGAGTTGAAAGAATCTGCTGAATTGCATAACAGTGTCACGATACCTAGCATTGGTCTCTATGCAGACCTCTGCAATGAATCAAACGCATACGATACTATACTGTCTGCTCTGCAGATTGGAATAAGACATCTTCACCTTAATTGCTATAACCCATTTGAAAAGGAAATCGCAAGAGCTATACAGGATTCCGGTATTTCTCGAAACGATCTTTTCATCAGTGCCGTATACAATGCTGATCACGACAGCGCAGAAGATGCAGTTCATGCTTTAGGACACTTCCTAAAGTATACCGGTGCCGATTACGCAGACTGCTTTATTCTCAATACGAATCATATTTCTTTCAGTGACAGCTGGAAAGGCGTTGAAAAATGCTATAAAGACGGTCTGACTCACTCCGTAGGCATTTCCGGCTACTCCTCACAGGAGATAGAGCATCTTCTTGAAATAGCTGAAATTGTACCTATGCTGAATCATATTGCAATGTATCCAGGCTTTGAAAACACAGAAGAAGGAAAAAGCTGCAAAGAACATGCCTTTGCCGCAGAGGCTTATCTGCCTATAGACAGCAGCGAAGTCCTCAGCAGCAGAGAAATAGCTATATTTGCAGAGAAGTACAAAAAAACGCCTATACAGATATGCACTAGATATCTTCTGCAGAAGCAATGCATTGCAATCATTCAAAGCGTGAACCAAGACACAATCAAAAACGCATTGAACAGTTTCGATTTTTCTATTGAAAATGAAGATATGAAATATCTGAATGTAATACATGTCAAATCACAGATTTCATAAAAGCACTATTAAATCACACATATCGCGTCTATAATACTGATAATAAGCAATATACTTATTATCATCCGGTTTCTATCAGATCACTCATGAGTGAAATCCTATGAAAATTGAAAAGCCAGACAGTTTAGACGCCGTTGAAGAAATTTTCTCCTGTGCACCTTGCGGTATAGGATTCTTTGTTGTGGACAGTCAAAAACCTCTCTATCTAAATGATGCATATTATAAACTGGTTGGCTATACACCTCAGGAATACAAAGATCAGATTGGCACAGAATATCAGAAACTGTTCTTTGCTGAAGATATTGATATTACAAATAAAATTGACCAGTTCTTTGACAGCACAAAGTCTGCTGCGGCTTTTGAATACCGCATCAAGCGAAAAGACGGTTCAAAGATATGGGCAAGACTGACTGTATCCTATATCGTTCTGAGCAATCAGAAATGTGTTCTTTGTTTCTGCGAAGACATAAGCAATGAAAAAGAAAACTACACGCATCTGATACAGGTTGCTGAAAGTATCGGCAGCAGCATTTACGTCATGAGGATTAAAGACAGAAAAGAATATCTGCTGTATGCCAACTCAACATTCTATGATCTTATCGTATTCCTAAAGATATGTATCTGCAGGATATGGAGAAGTTTGATCAGCTGTTTGTATCACCTGCAGATAAGCTAAAGACAAGAGAAGCCATCGCAAAAGCAATTGAAACAGGCAAGCCGCAGGATTTAGTTTACCAGTTTCTAAAACCAGGCACTGAACCAATATGGATGAATCGGCGCCTTTCTGTTATTAAACAAGAGGAAGAAAACTGCTATCTGATGGTCTCCGTAGCAACCGACATCACAGAAAAGAAGACTCTTGAGATTGCTAGAAATATGGAACAGCGGCGCTATAAGCTTGTCATGAATGAAATGAACGCAGCTGCTTTTGAGTTTGACTATACAACTGGAACATTCTATTCTTCTGAAAACTATAAAAGATATGAAATCAGCAGCGTTGATATAAAAGCATACTGAATAATACCGGCAGAGCGGATATCGTACATCCTGATGATACAGAGGCAAAACTGAAGTTTTTCTCTGAGACTGTAAGCGGTGCAGAAAGAGCAGAGGGTGTAATGCGAATGAAACTCACCACCGGTGAATACCGCTGGTGCCGCCTTATCGGTCTATTCTACAAAGATCAAGATGGCAATCCATTAAGAACTATGGGAATGATCATTGATATCAATGATGAAAAAGAAAAGAGTTTTATTCTGGACAACCTTCTGAACGAACTGCCAGGAGGTGTTGCTGTCTTCAAAGCCAATCAAAAACTAACATGCGAATACTTCAATGACGGTTTTACCAAGATTGCAAATAGAAGCCGCAAAGAGATAACTGACCTTATAGATGAAGGAGATTTGAGAAAAACACTGATCTCACCAGCCGACTATCAGCGCTTCACCAGCATGTCACATGCGGCCGCATCTGCAGGTGAACGTATGAATATCATCTTCCGCTGCATTGATGCGAAGAATGAAATGCGCTGGGTTCATATGAATGCAAGCAAGCTGCGTGATGAAGAAGGACGTCCTGTCTATTACTGTATTTTCACTGTTCCTGCTGAAGAAACATCGCTTTTCAGAAGCCTGTCAGAAGATTCCGCAACCGGTACCCTTGTTGCTGAGCGAAGAAGTCTGCGTGTTCTCTACTGCAATACGAAAATGATGGATTTCTATCAGCTTCCATATGACACTGCAATGACCGGACGGGTTCTATCTGACATCATGCCGTTGGATCATAGATTGCTGAGCGGAGAAGAACTGCGTGCATTGCCAAGCGATCACTATGCTGAATACCATAGACTCGTCCAGGATATGTATCTTGGTATCAGAGCAAAAGCCATCACTTGAAATGGAACAGATGCTTTTACTGTCTATGCGTCAGATGAAACAAGTGAATACCAGAAACATGTGCAGCAGCAGGAACTGCTGAACCGTGTCCCTGTCGGCATCGGGATATATGAGATCGATGGAGAATCCATTCAGCTAGTGTATCTGAATGACAGTTATTATAAAATGTTTGGCGTTGACCGCACTGATCATGAATCACTGATGAATGAGCATTTTCTTGATGCAGTACATCCAGATGATCTCAGTGAAATCGATGGTCTTGTACAGAGTCTGCAGAGCGGAGACAGTTCCTGTTCCATCCAATTCAGAATTCTTTGTCTCAATAATGTATACAGATGGTTTCAGCTGACTGCCTCTGCTGCTAGAAGAACAGGGAAGCGTATTACTGCTTACTGCAGCTATACCGATATAGACAGATCCATTAAGATTCAGGAAGTCCTGCAGAAAACCAACAGTGTCATGCAGAAGCGCTATAAGCAGGAACTTCAGCAGAGAAAGATCCTCGAAAAAGACAGTTCTCTTGTGATCCGCTTTGATGTTACTGCAAACAAGCTCATTCAAAACAAATCCAACCAGGACGAATTCCGTATATATCCGAATGGTACGGATGGGAAACAGATTGTACCTAGTATCATGGACAGAATACCGACTGAAGAAGAAAGAAAGATTGCTGCCGATTTTTTCAGCCGTGACAGAGCTCTGCAGAGATATCAAAACGGCGAGAAAGAATTCAGTGCCGTTTACAGATCCAGGCAGAAAGATGGCCGTCTTTACTGGATAAAGGCAGTATGCAGACTTGAACCGGATCCAGAAACAGATCATCTGATATCCTATACATTCGAAAGAAATATTGATATTGAGAAGAAAAAAGAACTTGTCGCAGAAAGTGTTATCACTGACGAGACAGATTTCATCATGCTGATTGACACCATTCTTGGCAATGCCATGCTTCTGCGTTTCAGAGGCAATATACATCCTGCATCTGACTGGACTCTTTTCAAGGAATTCCCTCTCAGCAAAATCAGAACAGCTGAGCAGCAGCGGGCAGTCAGCGATGAAGATCGCAATGCACTTGAAAGATTCCTTACTCTAGAGACGCTGATAAAAGAACTGGATACTAAAAACGTGACTGCTATTGCCTATCAGCTGAAAGACAGCAGCGGCTTTGTGCACAGAATGTTCACCCGTGCGTTCTATCTTGATAATTCTCGTGAAAGCATTGTTGTTGCCCGCAGAGATATTACAGATATCTATGCAGAAGAACAGGAACAGAAGCGGGTTCTGCAGAATGCACTGACTGCCGTAGAAAGTGCAAACCATGCCAAGAGTGATTTCCTAGCAAGAATGAGTCACGATCTCAGAACTCCGATGAATGTCATTATCGGTATGACCTCTCTTGCAAG